>NZ_JOJF01000006.1:0-273405 GCF_000720265.1 Nocardia sp. NRRL WC-3656
ATGTCTTGTGGGCCTTGCTGCGCGACGGCCGCGAATTCAGTGCCATCCGCCCGACATCGGTGGCAGCTGCGGCTTGACACAGTCATTGAGAGTCCTTCGAGTCATTATGAACGTCTGTTCATGAACGTGTGTTCATAATGATGGACGCACCACCCTGTGGTCAAGGTCCAGGCGGATTCCAGCCCGACCGCGAACGCCGCTACGACAGCGGCGCCGTTGTCGAACTCAGTCCTCGCGCACCGCGATTCGGCGCAGCGCCGCTTCGGTTTCGGCGGCGAGCACACCCACCAGTTCGGTGGCCGAAGCGATCGAGGTGATCCGATCGACGGCCTGGCCCGCCCACACCGGAACGGCGGTGAGGTCGTTGCGGGCGGCGGCTTGGCGGTAGTCGCGCAGGGTGGCCTCGTCGGTTCGCAGTTCGTCGTCGCGGCCGCGCCAGTGGTCGAGGAAGGTGTTGCGCAGGGTGCGGGCCGGATATTTCTCCGGCCACGGTGCGCCGCGAGCGATGTCGAGCGTCCAGTTCACCTCGGTATCGGCGCCGGCGGCGTCCACCAGGGCCTTGCCCAGTTCGGCGGGCACGAGAGCCTCGTGGGTCGCCTGGAAGCGGGTGCCCACCATCGCCCCGGCCGCGCCGAGCGCCAGCGCGGCCGCGATCGCACGACCGTCGGCGATGCCACCGGCCGCGAGGACCGGCACCGCACCCGCCAGATCGACGATCGTCGGCACGAACGACAGCGTCCCGATGCCCTGGGCCGCACAGTGACCACCGGCGTCGCTGCCCTGCGCCACCAGCACGTCCGCGCCCGCGTCCAGCGCCCGCCGCGCCTCGTCGGCATCGGTGACCTGCACGATCAACACCGCACCCGCGTCCCGGACGGCGGCCGCGAGCGGCATCGGGTCACCGAAGGACAGCACCACCGCGGCCGGATCGAACGACAGCGCGTGGTCGAGTACGGCTCGGTCGATCGCCCAGCTCAGGAAGCCGACTCCCCATGGTGCGGTGGTGTTCTCGCGCACCAGTCGCAGTTCGCGCTCGACCCATTCCCGGTCGCCGCGACCACCACCGACGAGCCCCAGACCGCCACCCTCGGAGACCGCGGCGGCCAGGGCCCCGCCCGCTTCGCCACCCATGGGCGCGGAGACGATCGGGTGGCGGACGGAGAGGATTTCGGTGAATGCGGTCGGGATCGCCATGCCCCGATCGTCGCAGGTGTGTGCGGCGGACCTGACGGCGGCGTGCGGACCGGCCGGTCGTTGTCGTGCTCGAGCACTCGCCGCTTTTCGCGGTGACTTACCCCAATGCGGGCATTTTCGGCCTCGCCCCGCGGTAGCCGGCTTCTATGATTCGCCGGATGTCTTCATGGGTACGTTCCAGCGGAAGACGTGACGAATACCGGGGTGCAGCATGACCGCCAGAAGAGATCTGGACCACGAACTCGGCGGGCCGATCGCCGCCACGGATCTACTGACCGATCACGAATGCGCGGACCTGTTGTCGCTGTTCACGCAGGCACGTCGTGAGGAGGCGCAGGCGCTGTCGCAGTCGGTGGACTCGATGATCAGCGCCCTGCCGCGGCCGCTGCGCGCGCCGGCGAAGAAGATCATGTTCGGGAACCTGCTGGACTGATGACGGATCCGGTAACCCGCGCCCAGCTCATCCTGCTCGCCCGCACGTTGCACGTTCCACCGGAACGGCTCGCTCATCTGGAGCGCCTCGGCGCCCGCAATCTGCACGAACTGCAGCAGCGGATGGCCGCGATCGTCTTCGATCAGCACGCCGAAACCTTCAAGCGGATCAGCAGATTGGTGCCGATCATTCCGCTCGGCATCTCGATGCCGCTGGTACAGAAGCTGGTGCCGCCGGCGCTGACCGGACGCGCGGCCGGCGCGGTGGGCGTCGATCACCCGAAGAAGGCCGCCGAAACCGTCGCACTGCTCGGCATCGGCTACGCGGCCGACTGTGCGCCGTATCTGGACCCGCGCACGGTCGGTGAACTGGCCGATATTGCGCCACCGGAACCGATCGTGCAGATCGTCAACGAGGTGCTGCGCCGGCGCGACTACATCACCGCGGGGCCGTTTCTCGGCTACGCGTCACCCCGGCTGATCGAAGCCGTGGAGCGCGGCGTCCCCGACGACGAAGGCCTGATCTTCTCGGCGTCGTTCGCCTTCTCCACCAGCGCCCTGACCTCCGTGCTGCGCCAGTTGCTCAACGGCCCGGCGCGCCGGATGCCGCGCATGATCCAGACCGTCCTGCACGGGTCACCGGAGTTGCGGCTGGCGGCGTTGTCGATCTTCGCGCGCTGCGACGCCGATGTCGTCGCCGACGTGGGAGATATCGTGCTGGGCGTCGGGACGCCCGCCCTCCTGGGCAATCTGGTGACGACCGCGATCCACGGCCGGGCGGTGCGCGATATGGCCGTCTTCTTCGACACCTTGCGCCCGCCCGCCCTGGCGGCGATGGCGGCACTGCCGATCTTCACCGATACCGCGGTGGCCGCCGCCCTGCTGCAGGGCCTGGAGGGCTGCTCCGATCCGGCGCCCTGGCGCGGGTTGTTCGCCCTGCTGGCACTGCTCGATCCCGCGATGCGGCCGGCGCTGGCCGATATGCTCGCCCAGCAGTCCGACGCCACCATCGCGGCGCTGCCCTCGCATGCCACCGAGGCCGATCTGTGGCCCGTCCTGCTGGAAATCATTGCGGCGGGCGATCATTCGGTCCAGGCGCGGATCGGCAGCCGCTGGGCGATGCTGCCGCCGGAACGCCGCGCGGGCGTGCAATGGCATCTGGACGAGCGCAGCGAGGACCCGCGGCTGACCACGGTGGCCGGCGCGGTGGCTGCCAGTTCGGTGTCGGTGGAAGAGGTCTTCTTCCGGCGCCGGCAGCTCGGCCGCCGCCGCGGCGCCGACAGCTGGGACGCGGTCTGATCGAGCGCGACCTACCGGCGCCGCTGATACCGATCGACATCGTTGAGAGACGGACCCGCCGGAAACCAGCGGGTCCGTCGCGCGATGCTCAGCCGACGGCGGCCGTCCTGCGACGCCCGGCCGGCTTCGCAGCCGCCGACTTGGTGGCCGTCGCCTTCTTGGTCTTCGTCGCCTTCGCCGGTGCGGCGGGCTTGTCGAGAACCTCGCGCAGGAACTGGCCGGTATAGCTGTCGGCAACGGCCGCAACGTCTTCCGGGGTGCCCTGTGCGATCACGGTGCCACCGCCGGAGCCGCCCTCGGGACCCATGTCGATCACCCAGTCGGAGGTCTTGATGACGTCGAGGTTGTGCTCGATGACGATGACGGTGTTGCCCTTGTCGACCAATCCGTTGATCACCGCGAGCAGTTTGCGAATGTCCTCGAAGTGCAGGCCGGTGGTCGGCTCGTCGAGGATGTAGACCGTGCGCCCGGTCGAGCGCTTCTGCAGTTCGGCGGCCAGCTTCACGCGCTGCGCCTCACCACCGGACAGCGTCGGGGCGCTCTGCCCCAGCCGCACATACCCCAGGCCGACATCGACCAGGGTCTTGAGGTATCGGTGGATCGAGGTGACCGGTTCGAAGAAGTCGGCCGCCTCCTCGATCGACATGTCGAGCACCTCGGCGATGGTTTTGCCCTTGTAGTGCACCTCGAGGGTTTCCCGGTTGTACCGGGCGCCGTGGCACACCTCGCAGGGCACGTACACATCCGGCAGGAAGTTCATCTCGATCTTCAACGTGCCGTCGCCGGAACAGGCCTCGCACCGGCCGCCCTTGACGTTGAAGGAGAACCGGCCCGGCTGATAGCCGCGCACCTTGGCCTCGGTGGTGGCCGCGAACAGGGTGCGGATCTTGTCGAAGACGCCGGTGTAGGTGGCCGGGTTCGAGCGCGGGGTGCGCCCGATCGGGGACTGGTCGACCTGCACCAGCTTGTCGAGGTGGTCGAGGCCGTTGATCCGGGTGTGCCGGCCGGGCACCTGCCGCGCACCGTTGAGCTTGTTCGCCAGCACGGTCGCCAGGATGTCGTTGACCAGCGTCGACTTGCCGGAACCGGAGACGCCCGTGACCGAGGTCAGCACGCCGAGCGGGAAGGCCACATCTATGCCGCGCAGATTGTGCTCGTTCGCGCCGACCACGGTGAGCTGCTTCTTCTTCGACACCGGCCGGCGTACCAGCGGCACCTCGATCACTTCGCGGCCCGAAAGATAGGCGCCGGTCAGCGAATTCGGATCCTCGAGCAGACCCGGGTACGGGCCGCTGTAGACGACCTGGCCGCCGTGCTCACCGGCCAGCGGGCCGATGTCGACCACCCAATCCGAGGAGTGGATGGTGTCCTCGTCGTGTTCGACCACGATCAGCGTATTGCCGAGATTCCGCAGCCGCGTGAGGGTTTCGATCAGGCGCCGGTTGTCGCGCTGATGCAGGCCGATGGACGGCTCGTCGAGCACGTACAGCACGCCGACCAGTCCCGAACCGATCTGGGTGGCCAGCCGGATGCGCTGCGCCTCACCGCCGGACAGCGTCGCCGCCGCGCGCGACAGCGTCAGATATTCCAAGCCCACGTCGAGCAGGAAGCCCAGCCGGGCCTGAATCTCCTTGAGTACCTGACCGGCGATCGCGGCCTCCCGCTCCCCCAGCTCGAGCGAGTTCAGGAAGCGCGAGCAGTCGCGGATCGAGAGATCACACACCTCGGCGATGGAACGGCGTCCGGCTTCGGCGTTGAGTGTGACGGCCAGGATCTCCGGGCGCAACCGCGCACCGCTACAGACCGGGCACGGCACATCGCGCATGTACCCGTCGTAGTGCTCCTTCATCTGCTCGGACTCGGTGCTCTCCAACCGCCGCTGCAGGAACGGCATCACGCCCTCGAAGTCGGCGTAGTAGGACCGCTTGCGGCCGTAGCGGTTGGTGTAGGACACGTGCACCTGATCGGAGCTGCCCTCGAGCACCGCCTTACGGGCCTTGAGCGGCAACGTATTCCACGGCGCGTCCATCGAGAAGCCGATCGCCTCGGACAGCCCGGACAGCAGCCGGTTGAAGTATTCGGCGGTCTGCCCGCGCGACCACGGGGCGATCGCGCCGTCGTTGAGGCTCAGTTCCGGGTCGGGCACCACCAGATCCGGATCGACCTCCTTGCGAATGCCGAGACCGGTGCAGTCCGGGCAGGCGCCGTACGGCGAGTTGAAGGAGAACGACCGCGGTTCCAGATCCTCGATATCCAGCGGATGACCGTTCGGGCAGGCCAGCTTCTCCGAGAACCGCCGCTCGCGGTCGTGGGCGTGTTCGTCGCGGTCGACGAAATCCAGGACCACGATGCCGTCGGCCAGCCGCAGCGCCGTCTCGATCGAATCCGTCAGCCGCTGTTTGGAAGTCGGCTTGACGGCCAGCCGGTCGATCACGACCTCGATGTCGTGCTTCTCCTGCTTCTTCAGCTTCGGCGGCTCGGTGAGCGGATACACCACACCGTCGACCCGCACCCGGGAGTAGCCCTGGGTGTTGAGCTGGTCGAACAGGTCCACGAATTCGCCCTTGCGGGTCCGCACCACCGGGGCCAGCACCTGGAAGCGGGTGCCGGGCTCCATCTCCAGCACCTGATCCACGATCTGCTGCGGGGTCTGCTTGGCGATCAGCTCACCGCAGACCGGGCAGTGCGGGGTTCCGGCGCGGGCGTACAGCAGGCGCAGGTAGTCGTAGACCTCGGTGATGGTGCCGACGGTCGAGCGCGGATTGCGGTTGGTCGACTTCTGGTCGATCGACACCGCCGGGGAGAGTCCCTCGATGAAATCCACATCGGGCTTGTCCATCTGCCCCAGGAACTGGCGGGCGTACGCCGACAGCGATTCGACGTAGCGACGCTGGCCCTCGGCGAAGATGGTGTCGAAGGCGAGGCTGGATTTACCGGACCCGGACAGTCCGGTGAACACGATCAGGCTGTCGCGTGGCAGGTCGAGGTCCACTCCCTTCAGGTTGTGCTCCCGAGCTCCGCGCACGGTCAACAGATCCGCCACCGGCTGTCCCTTCTCGATCGAAATTCGGCGTCCAGAATCTCCCCAGACGCCATGCTAAGCACACCCACCGACAAGTTCGGTGACACGACCGCGAGCGGCCCCGGCTCTCACGCCGGGCCGAGCACCACCACGGAGTTGTGCCCGCCCATTCCGAGCGAGGTCTTCACCGTGAATCCGCCGGCGAACGGGGTGGGTCCGTCCAGCAGGCGAGGATGCGCCTCGGCCACGATCGGCGGCGCCACCACGACGCCGCGTTCGTACCCCAGCGCCGTCGCCGCGATCTCGACGCCGGCCGCCGCACCCATGCAATGTCCGGTCAGCGGCTTGATCGAATAGACCTGCGGGCGGTCGTCGAAGATCCGCGCCAGCACGGCCCGTTCGGCCACATCGCACTGCCGGGTTCCCGGTCCGTGGGCGTTGTAGTAGCTCACGTCCCCGGGGCGCACCCCGGCCCGGTTCAGGGCCTGGTGCGTACAGTCCAGTATCCGCTCCAGACCGGGGTCGACGGACACGACGTGATAAGCGTCATTGGTCATCGCGCCGCCCAGCATCGCGCAGTACGGCCGCTCCACCTGCCGCGAGACCACGAACGCGACCGACGCCTCGCCGAAGCTGAATCCCCGGCTGCCCTCCTGGAACGGCCGGCACGCCTCCAGCGGATCGGCGTCGATCACGGCCGCGCCCATCTGCACGAAGTGGTGGACCATGTCGGGGCTCGCCGACAGGTCGGTGGTCACGCAGATCACGTCGTCGGCGAAGCCCTGATCCAGCCACATCTGCGCGGTGATCAGCGCGACGTTGGCCGAACTGCAAGCCGCCGAGACGTTCATCGAGGGGCCGTGGAAGCCGAATTCCTGCATCAGCAGCGAGATCGGAGTCGACGGCAGCAGCCGCAGATAGTCGCGGGAGCGGCGGCGGCTGTCGTCGGCGAGGTAGAAGTCCTCCCAGTCCCGGACGTCGCCGAGCACGATCGCGTGGATCACCCCGACCGTGCGGCCCGGACGCCAGCCTCGTTCGGTCGCATCGGCGATCGCCTCGCGCGCGGCCTCCTGAACCGCTCGGGCGTAGCGGCTCGGGCTCAGCGCCTCGTCGCCGCCGTCGGGCACCAGGGCGATCCACGCGTATTCGTCGCGGTCGGCGCCGTAGCCGGGATAGAGCCCGGCGGCCGCCTTACCGGTGTGCAGACCGCGCCACAGCGTCTCCCTGCCCCAGCCGTAACCGCTGACGACGCCGATACCTGCGATCGGCATACGATCTTGATATTCTCGAGTCGACATCGGGGTTGTGTTCGGCATTCGCGCTCCTACACCCGGCCTGGGCAGCTGCCTTCGGCGTAACACCCGGTCCGGCCCCCCGACCGGACCGAACCCGAACCCGACAGCGTACCGTCCGCCGATACCGCGGGAACGGGCACCTGTCATGATCACTCACAGGCCCGATAAGAACCTGAACTGTGACCGAACCAATACCGTCCGCGCTGCGATCCGCGGTACGTCACCATCAGAATGATCCCGTGCGCCAATTGACCTGAACAGACCATGATCAGGGGGTTACATGTGGTTGAGGCAGGTGAGAACCGGCCCGAGGCCGTGATGGACGCCGAAGTGCTCGCCCAGCGGTACCGCACCCTGGTCGAGCACAGTCCCGATGGCGTCGTCGTGCACGAGGAAGGCATCGTCGTGTACGCCAATCCGGCGATCGTGCGGCTGCTGGCCGCCCCCGGAGTGGACGAGGTGGTCGGACATCCGGTCACCCAGTTCGTGGCGCATCGCGACGTGCCCGCGATGCTCGAGCGCATCGACCGGCTGCACCAGACCGGCGACGCGTCCGAGACAGCGGAAATGACCCTGATCCGCAGCGACGGCCAGGCGGTCGACGTCGAGACGGTCTCGGTGCTCACCGTCTGGCAGAACCGGCTCGCCTATCAGGTGGTGATCCACGACCTCACCGCTCAGCGCCGCGCCGAGGCCGCGCAGCGCCGGGCCGAACACCATTTCACGGCCGTGGTGTCGCAACTCGAGGAGGGTGTGGTCGTCATCGACCGCGAGGGCCGGATCGAATCGATCAACCCGGCGGCGCTGCGCATCTTCGGTCAGGAAGGCGACAATCTGGTCGGCCGCCGCATCGATTCGCTGCCGTTGGCGCTGCTCGACGCGAACGCCCAGCCGCTGGCCCCGAGCCATCACCCGGTGGCACGAACCCTCGCCACGGGAGAAACCATCTCCCGCTACGTGTTCGGCGTGGACCGCTCGGACGGGCAGCGGCGCTGGCTGTCGGGTTCGAGCCGGTTGCTCAACCCGGGCGCAGCCGACTCGCCGGCCGTCTCCTCGTTCAACGACGTCACCGAATTCCGTGCCAGCCGAAGGCAATTGGAATATCAGGCGACCCACGATCCGCTCACCGGGCTGGCCAACCGATCGCTGGTGCTCTCGCGGCTGGCGACCGCGCTGGGCGTCGACGAGCAGTCGCCGGTATCGAACGTATTGTTCATCGACCTCGACGGATTCAAGTCCATCAACGACACCCTGGGCCACGCGATCGGCGATACCGTGCTGCAGATCGTGGCCCAGCGACTGCAGCGCGGCCTGCGCACCGACGATGTGGTCGGCCGCATCGGCGGCGACGAATTCCTGGTACTGCTGTCCGGCCGCACCCAGCCGGACGACCTGGACGGCCTGATCGCCCGGCTGCGCCAGACCATGGCCGAGCCGATCATCGCCCGCGGCCACCGCATCCACATCGAGGCATCGATCGGCGTCACCGCGCTGCGCCCGGGTGATCCGCGTACTCCCGAAGCGGTGCTGCACGACGCCGATCTGGCGATGTACCGTGCCAAACCGGCGACCTCCGAGAGCAACGCCCTGGGACGGCGACCGAACAACACTCACGCCTCCTGAAAGATCCGCGATGATCCTCGAACACGCGCTGCTGCCCGTCCGGCCCGATCGCACGGCCGAGTTCGAGGCGACGTTCGACGTCCCGGTAGTGCAACATTTCACTACCGTGGTCGCGACGCGTTCACCTGCGACTACGGCGAGTCCCGCGAACCCGAACTAGACTCGACGATTCCGTTCTCTTCGCGCGCGGCCCGCTCGGCCCCTGTGGTGACAAGGAGTTCCGTTTTGCCCGACCGCCTCACCGAGGATCGCCCCGCCACCGATCGCGCTGCCGAACTGGAGCGGGAGCAGAGCTATCTCACCCTGCTGTATCAGCGGCTCGACGGTATGAGGGAGTACGCGCAGCGCCGGCTGAAGACAGTGCTGCTCGAGACCGGCGGCACCCCGCAGGCTCGCAGCGAACGCGAATCGTTCACCCAGCTCTACTCCGAAGACCTCGCCAAATACGACGCCGCCGAGAACGGGCTGTGCTTCGGCCGGATCGATCTGGCCGCGGAGAACACCGGCGACGAGGGCGCCGCGGGCGAGTACCGCTACATCGGCCGCCTCGGCATCCTCGACGAGGACGACGACTACAACACCCTGCTGCTGGACTGGCGGGCCCCGCTGGCCCGCCCGTTCTACCTCGCCACCACCGCCGCCCCCGACGGCGTGACCCGGCGCCGGCACATCCGCTCACGCAACCGCAACGTGACCGGTATCAGCGACGAATATCTCGATCTGGACATGGCACGGCGGGCCGGCGCGATCGACTCCGACGACGGCGGCGTCGGCAGTGAGAGCGCCCTGCTCACCGCGTTGAACGCGGCGCGCACCGGCCACATGACCGATATCGTCGAGACGATCCAGAGCGAGCAGGACGCCATCATCCGCTCCGAACACCGCAGCGTGCTGGTGGTCCAGGGCGGTCCGGGTACCGGGAAGACCGCGGTCGCGCTGCATCGTGCGGCGTATCTGCTCTACACCTACCGCCAGCAGCTCGACAAGGCCGGGGTACTGATCATCGGCCCCAATTCCACCTTCCTCGACTACATCGGCCAGGTGCTGCCGTCGCTGGGCGAGACCGGCGTGCTGCTGTCCACGATCGGCAATCTGTATCCGGGAGTCGAAGCGACACTGGAGGATTCGCTGCGCGCGGGCGAACTCAAGGGTTCGCTCGACATGATCGATGTGCTGAAGAAGGCGGTGCGCGACCGGCAGGAGGTGCCGCGCGACCCGGTCCGCCTCGACTTCGACGGGTACGAGCTGACGCTGGATCGCAAGATCGCCACCCGTGCGCGCGGCCGGGCGCGCTCCTCGCGCCGCCCGCACAACCTCGCCCGTCCGATCTTCGCCGCCTCGGTGGTCGACGCGCTGACCGACCAGCTGGCACAGATCATCGGCAAGGACCAGTTCGCCGACACCGTCGACGAGGCGGATGCCGCCGCGGGCCGGCGGCCGTCGAGCTCCGGGCGCAATCTGCTGAGTCAGGCCGACCTCACCGAGATTCGCGACGAGATGCGTGCCGACGCCGGCATTCAGCGCGCGATCGCGCAGTTGTGGCCGATCCTGACCCCGCAGCAGGTGCTCGCCGACCTGTGGGCCGAGCCGGAGCGGCTCGCGCACGCCGCGGACCGGCTCAGCGCCGAGGACCGCAAGGAGCTGTTCCGCGCGCCGGACGCGGCGAGTGGGCCCGCTTTCGCGGCGGCGGACGCGCCGCTGCTCGACGAGCTGGCGGAATTGCTGGGCATCGACGACGCGGAGGAGCGGGAACGCTCGCGGCGGCGGTGGCGCGCGCAGCTGGCCGAGGCGCAGGAGGCGCTCGACATCCTGACCGGTTCGGCGCCGCAGGATCTCGAAGACGACCTGGATCCGGAAATCCTCATGGCCTACGACCTGATCGACGCCGGACAGCTCGCCGAACGCCAGCATGTGCGCAACCGCCAGACGACCGCCGAGCGGGCTGCCGGCGATCGCAGCTGGACCTACGGACACGTGATCATCGACGAGGCGCAGGAACTGTCGGAGATGGCGTGGCGAATGGTGATGCGGCGCATCCCGAATCGCTGGGTGACGGTGGTCGGCGATGTCGCGCAGACCGGAGATCCGGCGGGCGCCTCGTCCTGGCAGCGCATGCTGGAACCCTATGTCGCACAGCGCTGGAAGCTCACCGAGCTGACGGTCAACTATCGCACGCCCGCCGAGATCATGGCGGTGGCCGCCGATGTGCTGGCCGCGATCGACCCGGAGGCGACCATTCCCCGCTCCGTCCGGGAATCCGGCTTCGCACCGCGGGCCGTGCAGGTCGCGGCCGGTGGCTCGCTGGCCGCGGTGACCGAACTCGTCGACGCCGAGGCCGGCAAGCCCGGAATCACCGCCGTGCTCGCCCCGCATGCGACGGTGAGCGAATTCGCCTCGCTGGCGGGCGATTCCGTGCAGGTGCTGACGGTGGCGGAGGTGAAGGGCCTGGAGTTCGACGCGGTCGTGCTGGTGGAGCCGCAGGCCATCCTGGACGAGTCGCCGCGCGGACTCAACGATCTCTACGTGGCGCTCACCCGTGCCACACAGCGATTATCGGTGGTCCACACCGGCACACTGCCCGAGGTCCTCGGCGCATTGCGCTGAGGACCTCGAGCGGCAGGTCGGGCGAACGTCAGCGCACGGTGTGCACGATCAGGACGTCGCTGCGCGACTTGCGCGCGACGTCGGAGGGCACCGAGCCGAGCAGGCGCCCGGTCAGGGTGTTGAGGCCGCGGTTACCGACGACCAGCAGATCGGCCTCCACCTCCTTGACCAGGTTCAGCAGCGACTCGACGGGTTCGCCCACGACGGCCCGCTCCACGATGTTGGTCGCACCGGCGGCGACGGCCTTGTCCCGCGCGACGCGCAGGATCTCGTTGGTGGGCGCCGAGCCGCGTACCTGGTAGGCCTCGTCCTTGAGGACATCGGCCGCAGCGGCCACATCGCGGTCGTCGGTCGGGTAGTACGCGCATGCGACGTACAGGGTGGCGCCCGCGTCGCCGGCCAGCGCGGCAGCCTTCTCGACAGCGACATACGACGAATCCGAGCCATCGGTACCGACGACAATGGACCGGTAGGCGGTCATCTTTCCTCCAAACGTACAAGTGGGCGGATGCCTGCGCGCAATTCCGGAGCAGAAACCCGCGCGGGCAACTGCGCTAGACCATAACCGTTATCGCGCCGGAATCATCGACAATCGCAATACATCACATCGGTGCGCCTCGCGATCCCCACGCCACATTAGCCGGCCGGATGGCCGCACGACCCGTCTCACCAGCGCGGATCCCGACCGCAGACCCATCTCGCTGCGATCGTTGTCGCAGTTGCGAACCCGCTTGTGGCCCTGGGATTTTCGTCACAGAAGCGGGATTCCCCAATTACGCCGACCGCGATTGCCCGGGTGCACAACGAGACCCGGGCGCGATGGTGAGAACTCACAATTCCCGGCGGGGGAACCGATTCGGGCGCTTACCGGATATGCGAGGTAATAAACGGAATGCCGAATGCGGCCGTTCCGCGATCAACCGAGGTGGAATAGCGGTCCGGTGATTGTGGCGCCGAGATCGTCGACATGAGCGAAGAAGGCGAACAGCATGAGCGCCGCACCGGCCAATGCCAGATCCTTGTTGAAATGAATCATCTCCCCCTGTTTGGCCTGAGCATCGGATTCCTTCCAGAAGGGATGCATGAGGAATGCGGTCGGCAGCAGGAATACGAACAGCAGCAGTGAACCCAGATCGGCCCACACCCCGAGCAGCACGCTCGAGGCCCCGAGCAGCAGCACCACCCCCGAGCCCAGCACCGCCCCCTTCGCCATCGGAACACCCTTGCTGCGGGCGTAACCGGTCATCGCATCGGCCTGCGTCAGATGCCCGATCGCCGAACTCGCGAACAATATGACGAACAGAATGCGCCCGATCAGCACCAGAACACTCATCGCCAACTCCTCTGTCGGCCGACAGCACCGCCGCCGGACTGGTAGTACAGCATTCAACTACTTATGTGGTCGGTTATTCCCGGAACCGGTTCGGCCGAAACGAATCAGCGATCCGGCGCAGAGTCCCGCGGTGAGGCGTGGTGTGACAGTAGCGATGCGCGCGCGTATTCCAGCGGCGCCATTCCGATCTCGTTCGCGAATTCGCGACTGAAATGGGCTTGATCGAAATAGCCGAGTTCCAGTGCCAGGGTGGCCAGATCGTCGGTGCGGCCCTGCGCCAGCAGTTGTGCGCCGTCCTGAAGCCGGTAGCGGCGCAGCACCCACTTCGGGCCCGCTCCGACGTAGCGGCGGAACAGGCGTTGCAGGGTGCGGATCGGGATGTCGAAACGGGCGGTGACCTGGTCGACGCGGGTCAGGTCCGGATCGGCTTCCATCGCGGCGATGATGCGCAGCACCAGGAGATAGTTGTCGTCGGGCGCGCGGCGGCGCGCGGCGCGGGCGAAGTAGGCGTCGACGATGTCGCGGCGTTCGCCGGCGCTGTCGGCAGCCAGCACGCGTTCGGTCAGGCCCGCGGCCTCCGGCAGCACCTCGGTCAGTTCGATCGCGGTATCGCGCAGGGCGCCCACATCGATTCCGGTGAAGGCGCCGAAGCCGCCGGGACGGAACTTCGCGGCGAAGGTTTCACCCTCCCCCGCCAGTTCGCGGACGAATTTGCCGGTGGTCACGCCGTTGACGAACCCGCCGGTGCGGGTGACGGACCGCTCGAAGCTGACATTGACCGAGGGAAACGGCAGCACCTGCGCCTGGTAGGCCGGCCGGCCGCGCAGATCCCAGGAGACCGACCAATACCATTCGACGAATTCGGCGGTGCGCGGACTAGCCGGTAAGCGGATCAGCCGGCGGTGGCGCTCCTGCTCGCGGGGATGCAGGATGCCCTTGGTCACTTCCGGTGGTGGTACCGGAACCGGTTGCAGCGCAGCGCCTTTCGCGCGCCCGTCACCGGTCGGCACGGACCGTCTCCCGCCGCGGACGAGACTGTCGCTTTCTTCCAAGATCTTCTCCCCGCAATGGCCGAGAGTTGTCCCTATGAGCAACGACGTCAATCCCATTCCCGAGGGTTATCACTCCATCAACTGTTTCCTGGCCGTACCCGACGGCAACAAGGCCATCGAGTTCTACTCCGCGGTCTTCGGCGCGAAGGTGCTCAGCCGCAACGACCTTCCCGACGGGCAACCGGCGCACGCCGAACTGGCGATCGGCGATTCCACCATCCAGATGGGTATGCCCATCCCCGATCACGGGGTGCGCGCACCCGAATCGGGCTGGGTGCACACCAGCATCGTGCACTACTGCCCCGATGTCGACGCTGTCGTCGCCCGCGCCGCCGAACACGGTGCAGCCCGGGTCGAGGAGCCGCAGACGTTCGTCACCGGCGACCGCTACGGGCTGGTGATGGATCCGTTCGGACATCGCTGGGTGGTCATGACCCGGGTCGAGGACGTCTCGCGCGAGGAGGGCGAGCGCCGGGTCAACGAGTGGATGGCCACGCAGAGCTGAAGCGGGCCGCGCGGGTGCCCCGGTCCGGCCGGGCCACCGCCGCATCCGCGGGAAAGATGCTGTGCGGGAACTCATTTCAGCCCGGCAGCGTCCATACCCCGCAACTCCTTCTTCAGGTCGGCGATCTCGTCGCGCAATCGCCCGGCCAGCTCGAACTGCAACTCGCGGGCGGCGTTCATCATCTGATCGGTCAGCTGGGCCACCAGATCCGCCAGTTCCGCGCGCGGCATATTCGCGATGTCGCGGCCCTCGTACACGCCGGCGCTCACCGCGCGGCCGGGTTCGCCCTGGGCACGGCGTCCGCGGCTGGCATTGCGTCCGGATCCGCCGACCTCGACCTCGGTCTCGTCGGCCTCACGGTAGACCTGATCGAGGATGTCGGCGATCTTCTTGCGCAGCGGTTTCGGATCGATGCCGTTGGCTTCGTTGTAGGCGATCTGCTTGGCCCGCCGGCGTTCGGTCTCGTCGATGGCCTGGCGCATCGAATCGGTCACCTTGTCGGCGTACATGTGTACTTCGCCGGAGACGTTGCGCGCGGCGCGCCCGATCGTCTGGATGAGGCTGGTGGCGCTGCGCAGGAAGCCTTCCTTGTCGGCGTCCAGAATCGCTACCAGCGACACCTCCGGCAGGTCGAGGCCCTCACGCAGCAGGTTGATGCCGACCAGTACGTCGTACTCACCCAGCCGCAGCTGCCGCAGCAGTTCGACGCGGCGCAACGTGTCGATCTCCGAATGCAGGTAGCGCACCCGAACCCCCATGCCCAGCAGATAGTCGGTGAGGTCCTCGGCCATCTTCTTGGTCAGGGTGGTGACCAGTACGCGTTCGTCGCGTTCGGTGCGGGTGCGGATCTCGTGCACCAGATCGTCGATCTGGCCCTTGGTCGGCTTGACCACCACCTGCGGGTCGACCAGACCGGTCGGGCGAATCACCTGCTCGACGAATTCACCGCCGGTACTGCCCAGCTCGTACGGGCCGGGCGTGGCCGACATGTACACGGTCTGGCCGATCCGGTCGGCGAACTCCTCCCAGGTGAGCGGGCGGTTGTCGACCGCCGAGGGCAGCCGGAAGCCGTATTCGACGAGGTTGCGCTTGCGCGACATATCGCCTTCGTACATGCCGCCGATCTGCGGGACGGTCACGTGCGACTCGTCGATGATCAGCAGGAAGTCCTCCGGGAAGTAGTCGAGCAGCGTCGCCGGCGCCGACCCCGCCGGGCGGCCGTCGATATGCCGCGAGTAGTTCTCGATACCGGAGCAGAACCCGACCTGCCGGATCATTTCCAGGTCGTATTGGGTGCGCATGCGCAGCCGCTGTGCCTCGAGGAGTTTGCCCTGCCGCTCCAGATCCGCCAGCCGCTGTTCGAGTTCGGTCTCGATATCGGCGACCGCGCGCTCCATCCGGTCCGGCCCGGCCACGTAGTGGGTGGCCGGGAAGATGCGCAGGGTGTCGACCTGACGCACCACATCGCCGGTGAGCGGATGCAGGTAGTACAGCGCCTCGATCTCGTCGCCGAAGAATTCGATCCGGACCGCGAGCTCCTCGTAGGAGGGAATGATCTCGACGGTGTCGCCGCGCACCCGGAACGACCCGCGAGTGAAGGCCATGTCGTTGCGCGTGTACTGGACATCGACCAGCAGGCGCAGCAGCCGGTCGCGCTCGACCTCGGTACCGACCTCGAGCTGCACCGAGCGGTCCAGATAGGACTGCGGGGTACCCAGACCGTAGATACACGAGACCGAGGCGACCACCACGACATCGCGGCGCGAGAGCAGGCTCGAGGTCGCCGAATGGCGCAGCCGCTCCACGTCGTCGTTGATCGAGGAGTCCTTCTCGATATAGGTATCGGTCTGCGCGATATAGGCCTCGGGTTGGTAGTAGTCGTAATAGGAGACGAAGTACTCGACCGCGTTGTGCGGCAGCATCTCGCGCAGTTCGTTGGCCAGCTGGGCCGCCAGGGTCTTGTTCGGCGCCATGACCAGGGCCGGGCGCTGCACCCGCTCGATCAGCCAGGCCGCGGTGGCCGACTTGCCGGTGCCGGTGGCGCCGAGCAGCACCACGTCCTTCTCGCCGCCACGCAACCGCCGCTCCAGCTCGGCGATCGCGGCGGGCTGGTCACCGGCGGGCTGATGCTCGCTGACGACCTCGAACCGCCCGTCGGAGCGCTCGATCGCCCCGATCGGCCGGAATTCCGAATGCGCCAGCGGCTGCCCGCCGGGTGCGTCCGAATCCGCGGGGATCTCCGTTGCGAAAGCCATGGTCACCAGGGTAAGCCGCGGCACCGACAAGTTCCGGCGCCGTGACCGCGGGCACAGCCGGACACCCGGTGATCATTTTTCGGCCACGACTGCGTATCGGCGGCAGCAGCCTGCCGCCGCACGGCCCTGACACCGCCCCGGCCGGCGTGGCCGCCCGGCGTGCACACCGCCCTGCCCGGGGCAACCACACGGCAAAACCGGCGGCCCTCCGGCCTTCGATAAAACGGCTGCCGTGTGACCCCGCCGGCGCGCCCGAACCCGCATATTCCCGGGACCGTCCACCGTGAACCGGACCCTCCGGATCGAGCGTCGACACACCCGGTGGGCGCGCGGACGCCGTCCCCTCCTCCGGAACATGCCGTATGCCAATCATTTCGGCCCAGCTCGCGCTACCGGCGGCGCAATTCTCCGCCGACTGTTCCGGACATTTCGAACAATTCGAAATAGGCCACCGTGTTTCGGCCACTGCGGGCCGAAAACATTATCCCGCACAATAATTCCACAATTCCCCCAAGGCGCGGCCACACTCCCGCCCGCCGGCGCCTCCGGAACCCCGCCGCCGATTATTGCGACAGGCCTGGCCGGAGGTTTGCCGGGACTGCGGGAGCATTGCTCCGGCAACCGCGCGCGCAGAATTGGATCAACCGACCAGATGCCCGAAATGTCCGGTAGCACAAGCCGCCTCGATGATCACGGCACGGCCGAATCAGCCGAATTCCGTGTCGTTTTCACCCCGCCGGAGGGGGTTGCCCGGGTGTACGCTGATCCGGTCGGAAGTCGAGAAGGGCAAGTGTTATGGCCGGTTTCCTCGCTGAACGTGTCACCCGGACTCTGCGCACTGCCGCGCCCAATGGAGTCAGCCCAATGCCGTCGAATCGCAACATTCCGGGCCGAAAAGCACCGATTCCGGTGCCACCATCGGGTACGGCACACAGACCGCACGTCGAATATTTCGATATCGCCGATCTCACCAGAACCGATTCCCGCGGTTTCGTCCATTCGGTCGACAGTTATCACGCCGAGCCGTGGGGGCTGTATCTGGTCCGGGCCGCCGATACCCCGCCCTACCGCTATACCGAGACCTGGCTGCTGCCCAGGCAGTCGATCCGCGTCACCATGCATCACGTCAACGCGGCACACGATCGCGATCCGATCTATCACATCTATATCGGCAACTTCGCCAAGATCGAGCCGAAGCGCTGGCGGGCCGAGTACCACTACATCGACATCGTCGCCCGCAACGGCCACGTCTGCGAACTGCACGGGGTCGACGAACTGTTCGCCGCGCACGCGGCCGGCCACGTATCGGCCGAGACGGCTCAGCGCGCGTTCGAGCAGGCCACCGCGGTCATCGACGGTATCGCCTCGCACGATCACAACTTCGAACGCTGGCTCACCACCCAGGGCATCGCCCTGCACTGGCTGTAACCGCGTCACCGCCCGCTCGCGTCGATGATCATCCGGATCGCGGCGCGAGCGGGCGTTTTGCGGGCCCGCGGCGGTAGATTCGGGGCATGACGCAGGGGCATGTGGTCGATCTGCATCGGCCGAAGATCGAATACTTCGACCTCGCCGGGTCCACCAACACCGATCCGAAGGGCTTCGTGCGGCCGGTGGAGACGTATCGGACCGAACCGTGGGGGCTCTACATGGCCCGCACCGCCGATCATCCGGAATTCCACTACCTCGAATCCTGGCTGCTGCCGGAGCTGTCGCTGCGCGCCACCATCTTCCACTTCCGTCCCACCCATCGACGTGACCAGGACTTCTACCTCGATATCGGCGATTTCGCCGCGGCGGGGCCGCAGATGTGGAAGTCGGTCGACCACTACCTCGACATCGTGGTCCGAACCGGCCGCGAGGCGATTCTGCTCGACGTCGACGAGCTCCTGGCCGCTCACGCCGCCGGATATCTGAGCGCGTCGCAGGCGCAGCAGGCGATCGAGGCCGCCACCCGGGCGATCGACGGAATCGCCTCGCACGGTTACGATTTCGAGTCCTGGCTGCGCTCGCGAGGTATCGAGATCGGCTGGCGGTGATGGTACGGGCCGAGCTACGCAACCTCGAGAACAAGGAGAGCCATGGGTGAGTCGTCTTCGCTGCGCCGGATCGGGAACTCGGGGCTCGCGGTGTCGGTCGTCGGACTGGGCACCAACAATTTCGAGGCCAATGTCCGGGCCGGGCAGTGGCAGCCCACCGCCGAGGACCTCGCGGAGATCGACCGGATCACCTCCGTATCGCGCTGACCGCGGTACGGGTGGTGCCTGTATCAGGCGCGGGGAACTCGCTCGTAGATCTTGTCGAACCAGGGTTCCTTCACCGACAGGTAGGCCTCGACGGCCTCGTCGCCCAGCTTGCCCGCCGCCTCTGCCTCCCCGCGGCGCTTGATCTCCGAATACTCGGCACGGGCGTCGGCGTCGGCGCGCAGCCAGTCGCGAAAGTCCAACGCGAAGCGCTGCCCCGGCGAACCATCCACGCGCACATGGATATTCGCGAGCCGCCCGGGGTTGGCATTGCCGTGCAGACGTTTCGCCCACAGTTCGGCATCGGTGCCCGCGGGATCCTGCGGCGTCGGTTTGGGGTTGTCGCCGGTGACCGAGTCGACCAGGGGAAAACCGGCGAGCGCCAACCGGTCTCGCAGTGCGTCGGCCGTCGCGAGGTCGGCGACCGTGATCTGGATGTCGATCACATCCTTGGCCGCCAGCCCCGGCACGGCGGTGGAACCGATGTGATCGATGCGGCGCGCATCGCCACCGCAGGCCAGCCATAGCCGGCCGATCAACCGCTGCGCCTGCGCCGGCCACTGCGGATCCGGCTCGACCAGCCGCACCGCCCCGGTCGAGCGCGCCGGGGTCCGCGTGCGCACATTGTGTTCGAACGGCAGCAGGCGCTGCTCCCACAGCGCCCGCACCTGCGGCGCCAGCGCCTCGGCGTCGGAGTTGTTGTCCAGCAGGACATCCGCGGCCGCCCGCCGCTGGTCGTCACTGGCCTGTGCCTTGATCCGCGCCAGCGCGTCCGCGCGGCTCACGCCGCGGAACTGCTCGAGCCGGTGCACGCGCGTCTGTTCATCGGCCATCACCACCACGACGAGATTCATCATCGCGCCGAGATTGTTCTCGACCAGGAGCGGAACGTCCTGCACCACAATCGCGTCCGCCGGCGCGGCGGCGATCAGCTCGGTCGTGCGCCGGCCGACCAGCGGATGGGTGATCGAGTTCAGCGTCGTGCGCGACTGCTCGTCGGCGAAGGCGACCGCCGCGAGCGCGGGGCGGTTCAGACTGCCGTCCTCGGCCAGGATTTCCGGGCCGAACGCCGCGACGAGTGCGGCGAGGCCCTCGGTGCCGGGTTCGACGACCTCGCGGGCGATGGCGTCGCTGTCGACCAGAACAGCCCCGTATTCCACCAGCAGCCGCGCCACCGTCGACTTACCCGCTCCCATGCCTCCGGTGAGACCGATACGCAACATTTCCCCAGTCTCGCATCCCACCACCGCGGTCCGCGCCCGCACCCCGGCCGCGGGGCGATAGAGCTGATTACCCACCGCGTGAATCCTTTTCACCTCGACCACGCGGTATTACCCATTCCGTGACGCCGGTGATATCAATTCGCAACTTTTTCCGCCCGATACCGACCTGGGGTCGGCAACTTTCCGACACGCCGGGCTCGAAGTCACGCAAAATCCGCAACCCCACACTTTTGTTCCGCTACTGTTTCGCCGCGGGCGATCCAGGCCATCCGAGCTAGCGAAGGAAGATCATTGGGCACCACAAACATCCAGTCGGGTCGCCACCGGCTGGGTATGGCAGGCACCGTGCACTGCATTCGGATTCCCGCCGTTGCGGCAGCACTGGCCGAACACCGCCGTTCGTGGTTGACCGCCCTACTCAGCCCGGCGCGGCACAGCTTCGCGGCCATGCGCAGCCGGGGCGGGGTCACCCGCTGGATTCCCGCCACGGCGAGCTGACCAGTACATCGAACGTTCGGCGGCCCACCGCGGATTCGGTGGGCCGCCCGTTTTTCACACCAGGCCGCTCGGGGTCCGGCGCGAGCCCGGTTCCTGGCTCGGCATCGCATTCGGCGGCACCGGATAGGGAATTCCCTTACCCTCGGTACCGAGCGCGATATTCGGCCCACATTGCGCGAGTGCGGCATCCGATTTCGGTTTCGGATCGCTAATTCGCGGCGGCACGGAATCGGGCGTCGAACCGAAATCGAATGCCGAGGTCATATCGCCGGTGACGCTGCGCCGCCATGCGGTCACATTCGGCACCTCCACGCCGAAACGACGTTCCAGCAAACGCAATTGCGAGGTGTGGTCGAAGGTCTGCGAGGCGACCAGCCCGCCGCGCGAATACGGCGAGATGACGAAGCACGGGACGCGGTAACCCAATCCGATCGGACCGGCGACCCCCTTGGCCGCCGGCACCCGCCCGAGATCCACCGTCAGGTACTCCCCCGGTGTGCCGGGCGGCGGTGTCGGCGGGGTGACGTGATCGAAGAAGCCGCCGTTCTCGTCGTAGCTCACGATGAGCGCGGTCTTCTCCCACACCTTCGGGTTGGAGGTGAGGATGTCGAGCACCTGCATGATGCCCACCGCGCCCAACGCGGGTGGCAGCGCGGGATGTTCGCAGTTGAACAGCGGCGGGATCACCCACGACACCGAGGGAAGCCGGTCGGCGGCCACGTCCGCGGCGAAGTCCTGCGGATACACCGGGGCCTTGCCGCGTTTGGCGAGTTCGGAATTCGGGTCAGCGGCCTGTGTGAAGCAACCCATCATGCCGTCGAGGATCACCGACGAGATCGGTCCGACATCGCGGTTGTTGTAGATCTTCCAGTCGACGCCGGCCTCCGAGAGGTTCTCCGGATAGGTGCGCCAGCTGTAGACGTTCTGCGGGATCAGCGTCGGCGTCTCCACCATCGGCCCGCCGGCCAGACCGTCGGGGTCGATGGTGGCGGAGATCCAGTACAGCCGGTTCGGGTCGGTCGGGCCGAGCACCGAGCAGTGGTAGTGGTCGCAGAGGGTGAACGCATCGGCCAGCTCGTGGTGAACCGGAATATCGGCGCGGGTGTAATACCCCATGGCCGCCGGACCGTTGGCAGCGCCGACGCCGGCCACCGACATCGGCATCCAGCGGTCGTTGCGGCCGCCGTTCCACGCCTCGTGCATTCCGGCCCAGGAATGATCGGGATCGTTGATGCACTCACCGTCGAGGGTCGCGCCACGGGTGGTGTCGAGCCGGAACGGGACGATGAACCCGTCGGCGGTGGGCCCGACGCCGGGCGCGTAGCCGTACTGCTTCCACGCCGGCGAGGCGTCGTCGAAACCCCTTACACCGGACAGGGTTCCGAAGTAGTGGTCGAACGAGCGGTTCTCCTGCATGAGCAGGACGAAATGCTCGATATCGCCGAGCCCGCCCATCCCCGCCGGGTCGGCCGCGTGCGCGCGCTCGATGATCGGATTCGCCCAGGCGGCCAGGGCCCCCGCTCCACCGGCCGCCATGGCCTTCGCCAGAAAATCACGCCTGTTGATGCCGTCGAACAGACCCATGCCGGTGCCGAGACCTTCCGCGTCGGTGAAATGAACAGTGCCGGTTGACAGGACAGTGCCGGCCGACAAGACCGTGCCGGCTGACAGAGGACAGTGGCAGATCCTCGCCGAGAATAATGGACCGGCGGCATCGACGCGGTGACGAGGGGCGGAACGAGTAGCCCGGAGATGGGCGAAGGCCCCGGTCCGATGGACCGGGGCCTTCGTTTCAGCTCAGCGATTTACGCGTTGCCGGACAGCTTCTCACGCAGCGCGGCGAGCTGCGCGTCGCTGGCCAGCGAACCGCCGGCCGACTCCGACGAGGAGCTGGAGGACGAGCTCTGCGCACCGCTCTCGGAGGAGTAGTTACCGGAGGCACCACCGTTGGCGGCCTCGGCGGCGGCGTCGGCCGCCATCTTCTCCATCTGAGCGGTGTGCATCTTGTGGCGACGCTCGGCCTCGGCGTAGCGGCCTTCCCACTCTTCCCGCTGCTTGTCGAAGCCCTCGAGCCATTCGTTGGTCTCGGGGTCGAAGCCCTCGGGGAAGATGTAGTTGCCCTGCTCGTCGTAGCTGTCGGCCATGCCGTACTTCGACGGGTCGAACTCGGCGTGGTAGTCCTCGTTCGCCTGCTTCAGCGACAGCGAGATCCGGCGGCGCTCCAGGTCGATGTCGATGACCTTGACCATCGCGTCGTCGCCCACGGCGACAACCTGGTCCGGCACCTCGACGTGGCGCTCGGCCAGCTCGGAGATGTGCACCAGGCCCTCGATGCCCTCTTCGACGCGCACGAACGCACCGAACGGAACCAGCTTGGTGACCTTGCCGGGCACGATCTGGCCGATGGCGTGGGTGCGGGCGAACTGACGCCACGGGTCTTCCTGGGTGGCCTTGAGCGACAGCGAAACGCGCTCGCGGTCCAGGTCGACGTCGAGAACCTCGACGGTGACCTCCATGCCGACCTCGACAACCTCGGACGGGTGGTCGATGTGCTTCCAGGACAGCTCGGAGACGTGCACCAGACCGTCGACGCCGCCGAGATCGACGAACGCACCGAAGTTGACGATCGAGGACACGACGCCCTTGCGGACCTGGCCCTTCTGCAGCTGGTGCAGGAACTCGCTGCGAACCTCCGACTGGGTCTGCTCCAGCCAGGCGCGGCGGGACAGGACCACGTTGTTGCGGTTCTTGTCCAGCTCGATGATCTTGGCCTCGATCTCCTTGCCGACGTACGGCTGCAGATCGCGGACGCGGCGCATCTCGACCAGAGAGGCCGGGAGGAAGCCACGCAGGCCGATGTCCAGGATCAGACCACCCTTGACGACCTCGATGACGGTGCCCTTGACGGCCTCGTCCTTCTCCTTGAGCTCCTCGATGGTGCCCCACGCCCGCTCGTACTGAGCCCGCTTCTTCGACAGGATCAGGCGGCCTTCCTTGTCCTCCTTGGTGAGAACGAGGGCCTCGACCTCATCGCCCACGGAAACGACCTCGGCCGGGTCGACATCGTGCTTGATGGACAGTTCGCGGGAAGGGATGACGCCTTCGGTCTTGTAACCGATGTCGAGCAGAACCTCGTCGCGGTCGACCTTGACGATCGTGCCTTCGACGATATCTCCGTCGTTGAAGTACTTGATCGTCTTGTCGATGGCGGCGAGGAAGTCCTCGGCGGAGCCGATGTCGTTGACGGCTACCTGCGGCGAGGTGACGGTGGTGGGCATATGTTGGGTTGCTCCGGACGGATTGTGGTCGGTAGTGGACATTGGAACTCTCGGTTTTGCTGTGAAGTCACAGCGGTGGAACTACGTTGACGGCCATGCACAGCACATCGCTGCGACACAGCACAACGCTGTACTCACTGCAGAAACTCACAGCACCGGCTGCGAAATCACAGCCTGCGGGCGACTTCCGAAATCCGTAACCCCTGCGCCCGGTACCGAGCGCTACAGTACCGACAGCGGCTACGCAAATGCCGAAGACACTCGCGGGAAACAGCGTACGCGACGTGAGTTACGCCAAGCAAACACGGGCCCCCGCCCGCACCATGATCATACGGCCGGCACCGAACACCGTTCCCGCACAGTGTGGTACCCGTCACGGCCGAGACGTAAGCACCCCGGTCGCGCCCGGGCCGGCCGGATCGGAGACGGCGTCCGCGGGGGCGCGGACCGGGCCGTGCCATACGCTGCGACCCATGTCCGACGACCCGCATCCGGCCCTCCTCGACGACGAGCGCCACGCCCAGGCCAATGCCCTGCTCGGCACCGCGCGGGTGACCCGCGCGACCGTCGGGTCGGCGGTCAGCGAGCGCGCCAACCGGCGCTGGTGGGATGCCGATGCCGCGCAGTACCACGAGACGCACGCCGATTTCCTGGGCGTCGACTCCGAAGCCGGAGAATTCGTCTGGTGCCCGGAGGGGTTGCACGAGGGCGACTGGCATCTGCTGGGCGAGGTCGCCGGGCGGCGCGTCCTGGAGATCGGCTGCGGATCGGCGCCGTGTTCGCGCTGGCTGGCCGCTCAGGGCGCGCATCCGGTCGGACTGGATCTGTCGCGGGCGATGCTCGACCGCGGACTCGCGGCGATGGCGCGCGGCGGACCGCGGGTGCCGCTGGTGCAGGCCGGTGCCGAGGCGCTGCCGTTCGCGGACGAATCGTTCGATCTGGCCTGTTCGGCGTTCGGCGCGGTCCCGTTCGTCGCCGATGCCGCCCGGGTGATGCGGGAGGTGGCCCGGGTGCTGCGGCCGGGCGGGCGCTGGGTGTTCTCGGTGAATCACCCGATGCGGTGGATCTTCCCCGACGATCCGGGCCCGGACGGACTGCGCGCCACGATCCCCTACTTCGACCGCACGCCCTACGTCGAGGTCGACGCCGACGACGAACCGATCTACGTCGAACATCACCGCACGATCGGCGATCGGGTCCGCGACATCGTCGGCGCGGGCCTGACCCTGCTCGACATCGTCGAACCCGAATGGCCGGAGTGGCTCGAGCGCGAATGGGGTCAGTGGAGCCCATTGCGCGGTGAGATCTTCCCCGGCACAGCCATTTTCGTTACCGAGAAGCCGCCGCGGCATTAGCCCGCGCGGCCCGCGGCAGCGGCGCCGCCGTCGCCTTGCCGTCGGACACCGAGTTCTGCGCGGGAATGGGCGTGGTCTTCCCCGGATCAGGTTTGGCCACCGGCGCGGCGGGCGCGGCGGCGGACTCCACCTTACCGGTGGGCGGTGTCTTACCGGTAGGCGGTGTCTTACCGGTGGGCGCCGCCTTACCGCTCGACGCCTCCGCGTCGGCCGGACCCGCGAACGGCGGCAGGGCCGCGAACCGCGGGTCGATACGTGCGGTCCGGCTGACGTGGGTGATCCAGCGCCGCGCGCGGGTCAGCGGATGGTCCGGGAACTGCGGATCCCAGCGCGCGTCGTCGGCGATGTTGTAGGGCAGCTTGCCCTTGACCTCGGGCGCGTACGGATGCGGCGGGAACATGTTCGCGAAGCCGACCTTCGGCACGACCGCGGCCTCCCGGACGCCGGAGCGGCCGGTTTCGGGACACATGATCTTCACGATCGCGCTGCATCCGGCCTTGGGCACGACGATTCCGGCGGTGAAGCCCAGTCCGGACGCCTGATCGGCCAGCGGGAACTTCTCCAGGCGCAGCAGGGCCGGCTGGGAATCCACGGTGATGGCATGTGCCTCGATCAGGCAGCCGAACTCGGCCTGCAGTTCGGTGAGGCGGCGGCGCAACGTGTCGATGTCGGACAGCGGGGCGGGTAAGTCCGGTACCAGATCGATATAGCTCAGCGTGATGATGTCACGGGTGGCCGGATTCCCCCACGTGGTCTGGTCAAGCTGCTGCAGTCCCCCGGTTTCGAACACGATTGGCACGCAACCAAGCTACCCATCTGTGACCTTTTCGCACTTCCTGGGGCGTTTTGTGTTCAAGGCGTGACCACCTGGTAATAAATATCGGACGAAACGGGTGTCAGGTTTGTTTTTATTCGGGGGTCTCCCCGGACCGCCGCGGGGAGCGCCCCACCTGATCGAGCGCCATCCGCAGAGCGAACTCGATCTGAGCGTTGATGCTGCGCAGGTCGTCGGCCGCCCACTTGGCTATCGCCTCGTGGACGGCCGGATCGAGCCGGACGAGCACCTTCTTGGGCTCGCGCTTGGCCATCAGGAGTAGAGCGTTCCGGTGTTGACGACGGGCTGGGCGGATCGATCACCGCACAGCACCACCAGCAGATTCGACACCATCGAGGCCCGCCGTTCCTCGTCCAGGTCGACCATCCCCTCCTCGGTCAGCCGCTGCAGCGCCATGCCCACCATGCCGACCGCGCCCTCGACGATGCGGCTGCGCGCGGCCACCACCTGTGCGGCCTGCTGGCGGACCAGCATCGACTGGGCGATCTCCGGCGCGTACGCCAGGTGCGTGATCCGCGCTTCGAGAATCTCGATACCCGCGAGCGCGGTACGTTCGCGCAGTTCGGTGGTCAGTTCCTCGGCGACCTCGGCGCCGTTGCGCAGACTGGTCGGGGCCGGGTCGTCGGCCCCCACGAGAGCGGGCGTCATCGCCACGGCCGCGGGCACCACGTCGGGGGCCGCGTCGTAGGGGTGCACCGTGGCCAGGTGCCGGACCGCGGCCTCGGACTGGGTCTGCACGTACTCCTCGTAGTCGTCGACGGCGAAGGCGGATTTGAAGCTGTCCACGACCCGGTAAACCACCACGGCCGCGATCTCCACCGGATTGCCGTCGAAATCGTTGACCTTCAACTTCTGCGTCTCGAAATTACGGACCCGCAACGAGATTCGCCGTTTGGTGGTCAGCGGGAGGGCCCAGAAGAAGCCGGCGTCGGCGACCGATCCGACGTAGCGGCCGAAGAACTGCAGCACCTTGGCCTCGTTCGGGCCGACCGTGGTGAGCCCGGTCAGCAGGATGACCGCGACCGCGAAGATCACGTATCCAGCGGCCGCGCCGATCGCCGCACCGGCACCCCCGCCCGAACCGGCGGCGCTGGAGGCGGCGACCCCGCCGATCAGTCCGGCGGTGCCGACCACCAGCAGCACCAACAGCATCAAGAACCCGTTCAGCCGGAAGGCCGGACGCAGCGACATGACATCCTCCCAATATTGAAGTGATATCACTACGATAGCGCAGAGATATCCCCGATGCCAGGGGTCCGGTCGGCGGACTCCGCTCAGGCGGGCCGGATGTTGCGGTTGAAACGGAACAGGTTGGCCGGGTCGTACTCGGACTTCAGCGCCCGCAACCCCGCATAGGTCCGCGCCGAGTATCCGGCCCGGGTCTGGTTCTCATCGGCCCACTCTCCGGCGCCGTAGAGGAAGTTCAGGTTGTGGCCGATCGTCCACGGCGCCAACGTCTTCGCGACCAGATCGTGGTAGCCCCGCGGATCCGGGCCGTCCGAGTTCGGCATCGTGATGACGCGCGCGTTGTACTCGGCCTCCCGGTGATCCATCGCGATCCCCGCCGGACCCGGGCGGCGCAGCGCTCCCCCGAGATGCCGGAAGCCCGCCACCGCCGCGACCGGCGCCTCGGGGCCGGTGACATCGAGGAAGGCCGAGGCCGCGTCCGCGGTCAGATCCGACAGCAGCGCGTTGGTCGCGGTGTAGGCGTGCGGGAAATTCGGGTCGCGGTAGATGCCGTGGGTATCGGTGTAGGGCATCGTTCGCAGGTCGTCGGCGATCCGGGCACCCACCTCGCGCAGTGGCCGGACCAGCCGCTCACCGTCAGCGGCCGACCCGGTGAAGGCGATGTTGACGGTGGCCAGATAGCGCCCGCGCAGCGGTTCCGGAATCGCCGCGGCGTCGGGCATCGTCATCATGGTGATCGCCGAGGTCATCTCCTCGGGGGCCTCGGCGGTCCACTGCCGCCACGCCTCGAGGGCGGGTTCCACAAGCGGGGTGTCGAAGGTGAGCTGTCCGCCGTAGACCTCGGTGATCGGGAACAGTTCGATTTCCATGCCGGTGACCACACCGAAGTTGCCGCCCGAACCCAGTGCGGCGCCGAACAATTCGTCGCCGGGGGTGAGGCGGCGCAACCGGCCGTCGGCTGTCACCAGTTCCAGGACGCGGACCCGGTCGGCGGCGTAGCCGAAGGTGCGCGCCAGAATGCCGAGCCCGCCGCCCAGGTGATAACCGATCACGCCGACCGAGGGCGAGGAACCGTTCAGCGGCGCCAGACCGTGCGCGACCGCCGCGGCGATCAGCGCCTCGGCCTGCACGCCGGCGGCCACCCAGGCGGTGCGGGCGCCCGGATCGACGCGCACCTGGGTCATCCGGCGCGTACTGATCAGCACGCCGCCGGCGGCCGGCACCGAGAGCCCGTGCCCGGTCGCTTGCACGGCGACGGGCAGCCGGTGCCGGGCGGCGAATTCCACGGCCGCGCGCACATCCTCGGCGTGGAGCGCACCGACGACCAGATCGGGCCGGTGCGAATACGCGGTCTGGAAGCCGGAGACCTCGGCGTCGTAGCCGTCGTCACCCGGACGGAAGACCGGGCCGGTGACGGTGGGCAGTTCGGCGGGGAAGTTCGAGTTCGTCATGTCCTGAACTCTGCCGCCGGGCGAATGAGAAGTAAAACAGATAGTTCTTCTCGATACTAGAATGAGCAGTTATGGAACTGCGGCAGCTGCGCTACTTCGTCACCGTCGCCAAGGAGGCCAATTTCACCCGGGCGGCCCAGCGGCTGCATCTGGCCCAGCCCGGCCTCTCGGCGCAGATCCGGCAGCTGGAACGGGAATTGGGTCAGCCGCTGCTCGACCGGTCGGGACGCACCGTGACACTGACCGCCGCCGGCGCCGCCGTGCTGCCGCACGCACGGGCGGCATTGGCAGCGGCACAACAGGTTTCCTTCACCGTCGACGAGTTCACCGGATTGTTGCGAGGGCAGGTTCGCATCGGCCTGATCTCCGGGGCGGCGACCGAGGAGTTCGACGTCGCAACGGTCCTGTCGGACTTCCACCGCGATCATCCGCAGGTCGGCATCACCCTCACCGAGGACACCACCGACCGCATGCTCGCCGCGCTGACCCACGGCGGACTCGATATCGCCCTGGTCGGGCTGACCGGCGAGAAACTCGACGAACGCCTCGCCGCCGACGTCGTCTTCGAGACGCGCCTGGCCGCTGCCGTAGCGCGCGATGATCACGCGTTCGGCTCCCGGATCGCACTGGACGAGTTGCGCGAGCGCTCCCTGATCTGCCTGCCACGAGGCACCGGAATCCGCGGCGTGCTCGAACGTTGCTGTGCCGCTGCCGGATTCACTCCGATGATCGAGTTCGAGGCCGCCGCGCCGCCGCTGCTCGTGCAGCTGGCCGCCGGAGGACTGGGTATCGCCGTGGTACCGGCCCTCGGTGCCGCCCACGCCGAGGCCGCCGGAGTCCGGATGATCGAGATCACCGACCCCGAGATGTACGGACAGCTCGCCCTGGTCTGGCGATCGGATCGGCCGGCGGCACCGGCCGCGAAGGTACTGCTCGGGCAGTTGCGGATCGCGCTGGCCCCCCGGAGGACAGCGCACCGATGAATGCCGACACAAGACGCTGCTATCGACTACCGACCACCAGGCGGCAGGCCTCGATGTAACCGCGAACCAGCGGCCGCGACTCGCCGCACCGCCACGCGAGCGCGAGCTCGCTCGGGCCGATTCCCCGCACTTCCCGGGCGACCACGCCCTCGTGCGCGACCAGCGGGACGTTGCCCGCCGCGAGCAGGACCACCCCGTCGCCGTTCAGCAGCGCCTCGTAGGTCTCCTCCGTACTGGTGATCTCCGCGCCGATGACCGGCGCACGTCCCCCGCGAGCGTCCACGCCGAGCCAGTAGTCGCGCAGGCCCGCCGCGGACTTCGGCAAGGCCAGGAACGGTTCGTCGAGCAGATCCGCGAAGTCGATCGCCGGTCGCGAGGCCAGGCGGTGATCTTCGGGCAGGGCCACCATGCGCGGCTCCCGCGCGACCACGATCCATTCGTAACGCTCCGGCTCGGCCAGGGGCAGCCAGACGAACGCGACATCGCAGCTCCCGTCGCCCAGTCCGGCGGACGGATCGGACCACCCCGATTGGCGCAGGACGGGTTTGGCGAGCGGGAACGCGGTGGCCAGGCGCGAGCGGATGGCCGGCAGCAGACCGCGTCCCGGACTGGTGCTGATCCCGATCGTGACGGTGGCGTGCTGGCCGGCCTTCGCGCCCTCCACCTCGGCACGCGCGATGTCCCAGTCCGCCAGCATCTTTCGCGCATGCGGCAGCAGGGTCCGGCCCACCGGGGTCAGGCGTACCGCCCGGCCGTCGCGAACGAACAGCGGCGCCCCGATCCGGCGTTCCAGCGCGCGGATCTGTTTCGACAGCGCGGGCTGGGAAATGAACAGCACCTCGGCCGCACGGGTGAAACTCAGCTCGTCGGCGACGGCGACGAAGTACCGCAGATCACGTCCGTGCACATCCATAACCGATGGTTATAGCGAAAGGTCTTGGACTTCACCACTGGGGACAGACAAAGATTTCTCTCGTACCCCGAACTACCGAGGAGAGTTTCCGTGAGCACAGGCAAGGTCTGGCTGATCACCGGCGCCAGTAGCGGTTTCGGCCGCGCGATCGCCCAGAACGCGATCGATGCCGGCGATATCGTCGTCGCGGTCGCCCGCCGCACCGCCGCGCTGGACGATCTGGTCGCCGCCCATCCCGATCGCATCGAGGCCGTCGCCCTCGACGTCACCGACACCGCCCGCGTCGACGCGGTCGTCACCGATGTGATCGCCCGGTACGGCCGCATCGACGTGCTTGTCAACAATGCCGGACGCACCCAGGTCGGCGCGGTGGAGGAAACCACCGACCGGGAGTTGCGGGACCTGTTCGACCTGCACGTCTTCGGTCCCGCCGCGCTCACTCGCGCCGTCCTGCCGCAGATGCGCGCCCAGGGCAGCGGGGCGATCGTCATGATGAGCAGTGTGGGCGGCCAGATGTCGTTCGCCGGCTTCTCCGCCTACAGCGCAACCAAATTCGCGCTGGAGGGGCTGTCGGAGGCACTGGCCGACGAGGTGGCGCCGTTCGGCATCCGGGTGCTCGTCGTGGAGCCGGGCGCCTTCCGTACCGGCCTGTTCGGTTCCGGCGCAGCCTATTTCAGCGCCGAATCCGATGTCTACGCCGACACCGCGGGCAAGACCCGCCGCATGATCGAGGGCGGCGACGGCACCCAGCCCGGCGACCCGGCCAAGGCCGCGGCCGCCATCCGCGCCGCACTCGAGGCCGAGCGCACCCCGCTGCGGCTGCCGCTGGGCAGCGATTCGGTCGACACCCTGCTCGGTCACCTCGACTCCGTGCGCGCCGAGATCGGCGAATGGGAAAAGGTCTCGCGCGCAACGGCGTTCGAGGAGAACTGAGCCTCGATCGCGTTCTACAGGATGCGGGACAGGAAGGCCTGGGTTCGCTCGTGTTGCGGATTCGCCAGCACCTCGCGCGGATCTCCGGCCTCCACCACCACGCCCCCGTCCATGAACACCAGCTGGTCGGCGACCTCGCGGGCGAAACCCATTTCGTGCGTGACGACCACCATCGTCATGCCCGATTGCGCCAATTCGCGCATGACCGTGAGGACTTCGCCGACCAGCTCGGGATCCAGGGCCGACGTGGGCTCGTCGAACAGCATCAGCTTCGGATCCATCGCCAGGGCGCGGGCGATCGCGACCCGCTGCTGCTGGCCGCCCGACAGCTGCGCCGGATAGGCATCGGCCTTGTCCGCCAAGCCGACTCGATCGAGCAGTTCCCGCGCCCGGGCGACCGCCTTGGAGCGGGAGAGCTTCTTCACATGGATCGGCGCCTCGATGACATTCGCCAGCGCGGTGCGATGGGGAAACAGATTGAAGTGCTGGAACACCATGCCGACGTCGCGGCGCTGGCGAGCCGACTCCCGCGGACGCAGTTCGTAGAGTCTGCCCCCACGCTCGCGATAGCCGACCAGATCGCCGTCGATGTAGAGGCGCCCGGCGTTCACCCGTTCCAGATGGTTGATGCAACGCAGAAAGGTCGATTTGCCGGATCCGGACGGGCCGATCAGGCACATCACCTGCCCGCGCGCGACCTCGAGCGACACTCCCTGCAACACCTGCAGCGCACCGAAGTTCTTGCACACCCGCTCGGCCCGGATCATCGGAACATCGGCCGAGGCCGCCACGGCGCTGCTCATTTGCCGACCTCCGTCGTCTGCTGGGTGGTGGCCAGTGCGCGCAGCTGCCGGCCGGTCAACTGCCGCGTCACCCCGCGCGAGTAGTACCGCTCGAGATAGAACTGGCCGACCATCAGCACACTGGTGATCGCCAGATACCAGGTCGCGCTGACCAGCAGCAGCGGGATCGGCTGGAAGTTGATGCCGTAGATATCGCGGGCGCGGCCGTACAGATCGGTGGTCAGCGGGATCGCGGTGACCAGTGAGGTGGTCTTCAACATGGAGATCAGCTCGTTGCCGGTGGGCGGGATGATCACCCGCATCGCCTGCGGCAACACCGTGCGCCGCATGGTCTGTCCCCACGACATGCCGAGCGCCACCGACGCCTCGCGCTGCCCCTCACCCACCGAATTGACTCCGGCACGCACGATCTCGGCCATATAGGCGGCCTCGTTCAGGCCCAGGCCGATCATGGCGAAGATGAACGGCTGCGACCAGTCCTGCACATCCCACTGCACGAAACTGGGCCCGCCGAACGGGATTCCGAGCTGAATCGATTTGTACAGCGCCGGGAACAGACCCCAGAAGACGAGCTGGATGTATACCGGGGTGCCGCGGAAGATCCACAGATACACCCACGACACCGACCGCAACACCGGATTCGGCGACAGCCGCATCACCGCGAGGATCACGCCGAGAATCACGCCGATCGCCATCGCCAGCACGGTCAGTTCGAGGGTGACCACCGCACCCTCGGAAATCCGCCGATCGAACAGGTATTTCCAGTAGGTGTCCCAGCGATAGGCCGGGTTGGTGGCGGCACCGTAGACGAACAGCCCGAGCAGGATCAGCAGCACCGCCGCGGCGATCCAGCGTCCGGGCCGCCGCAGCGGTACGGCCTCGATCGGCTCCGGCATGGACGCCTCGGGCGGCCCGGCCTGCGAGCCGGCGGGGGGTTGCGCGGACATGTGCACTCAGCCTTTCGCACCGTTGATGACCGAGGTGGTGATCGCACCGGCCTCCACGCCCCAGTTCTCGGCGATGGTGCGGTAGACGCCGGAATCGATCAGATGCTGCAGCGCCGCTTGCAGTACCGGGGCCAGCGGCGAACCCTTCGGTACCGGCCAGCCGTAGGGTTCGGCCTCGAACACCGGGCCCGCGGCCTCGATGGCGTCGGGATTGCGCTTGATCGCATACGCGGTGACCGGGGAATCGGCGGACATGGCGTCGACCTGGCCGAGGACCAGGGCGGTGGCCGCCGCACTCTGTTCGTCGTAGGACATCTTGTGGATCTCGGGCTTGCCGGCATCGGTGCAGGCCTTCGATTTCGCGGGGATCTCGTCGATGTCCTCGGTCGTGGTGCGCTGCACCGCGACCTTCTTGCCGCAGGCGTTGTTCGGATCGATCGGGCGGCCCTTGCGCTGTGCCCACTGGATGCCGGCGGAGAAGTAGTCGACGAAGTCGACGGTCTTCTCCCGCGTCAGGTTGTCGGTGAACGACGACATTCCCACGTCGACGGTGCCGGCCTCGATGGCCGGGATGATCTTCTCGAAATCGGCTTCCTGGTAGTCGGCGCGCACACCGAGCACAGCGGCGACCGCATCCATCAGATCGACGTCGAATCCGATGATCTGTCCGGTGTGCGGATCCCGGTACTCGTTGGGCTGGTACGGAACGTTCACACCGACCACGAGCCGTCCCGCCTGCGCGATCTTCGGCGGCAGCTGCGCGGCGATCGACTCGACCTTCGTCACCGGCACCTTGGGCACCCTGGGCGATTCGTCCTCGGTGTTGTCCGAGCATCCCGCTGCCAGCACCGCCGCACCGACGATCACGCACGCGGCTCGCAGGATGTACCCGCGGGCGCCGAGTCGAACTGACACGCGGCCCTCCGTATTCGCGCGATCCGCCACCGTGAGCGGGTCGCCGTGTAGCAATGCAGCCATTCGAAAATCTAGGCGATCGGCACGAGATGCGCCGGTCGGTTACCGAAGGTTAATGCGCGCCACGACCGGCGGCAGGGGTACACGCCGATTCACCGGCGATGCACGCGAGCCCGGACCTGCTCGGTGAATTCACTGGTCGAGGCCAGTCCGCCGAGGTCGGCGGTGGCGATACCGGCCGCCAGGGTCGCCGCCACCGCGCGCTCGATCCGGTCGGCGGCGCCCAGCAGCGCCGGATCGCCGGCGCGGGTGCCCAGCCAGCGCAACAGCATCGCGGCCGACAGTTGCAGTGCGCCCGGATTCGCCCGGTTGCGCCCCGCCAGCGTCGGAGCCGCGCCGTGCACCGCCTGAGCCATCGCCTTGTCGTCCGAGCAGTTCAGCGAGGCCGCCAAGCCCAGCGACCCGGCGAGCTCCCCCGCAAGGTCGGAGAGGATGTCGCCGAACAGGTTCTCGGTCACCAGCACGTCGTAGTCACCGGGCGCGCGAACCAGATGGGCCGCGGCGGCGTCGACGTGCTCGTCGTCGACCTCGATTCCGGAATATCCCGCGGCCACCTCCGCGCAGACCTCTCGGAACAGTCCCATCGTCATCGGCAGCACATTCGCCTTGTGCACGATCGTCAACCGGCCGCCCCGCGCTGCCGCGAGCGTGCAGGCCTGATGTGCGATGCGTTCGCAGGCGGCCCGGGTGATCACGGCCACGGCCATCGCCACATCGGCGGTGGGCCGGAACTCGCCCGAACCGGCGAACATGTTGCGGTCGGCGTAGAAGCCCTCGCTGTTCTCGCGCACGATCACCAGATCGATGTCCTTCGCCGCCGCCCGCACGCCCGGAAAGGCCCGGGCCGGGCGGATATTCGCGTACAGGCCGAAGCGTTTGCGGATCGCCCCGCCCGGCGGGGCCCCGACGCGGTGATGCGGCGCGTAGGAGGCGTTGTCGTGCGGACCGAGGATCCAGGCATCGAGATCGGCGAGGGCCGACAGCGTGGTCTCCGGCAGCGGTTCCCCGCATTCGGCGATGGCCGCATGCCCGATCGGCAGCTCGACCCATTCCGGCGTCGCCGCACCGGCCGCGGTGAGAGCCTCGTCCACCACGGCCCGGGTCGCCCGCACCACCTCCGGCCCGATGCCGTCGCCCTCGATCAGCCCGAGCCGCACCGCCCGCCGCGCATCCACCGCGCTCACTCCTCTGCTCGCACCACCCCGTCCCGGCCGGTCCGCGGCCCGGCACACCGGGTCACCCTATTGGGTGCCGGATCGTCGAGCCGACCGCGGGCCCGGCCTGCCCGGCAACTCGGGTAATCGGCGCACCGGGCCCGGCCCGCGCGCGTAAGTTGTCCTGAACCATGGTGCAGTCGGTGGAACTGGTACTCGACGAGGCGGCGGAGGCCGAGGTCCGCCGGCAGTGGGGTGTGCTGGCCACGGCCGGAATGCACAGTCCCACACCGGAACACCGGCCGCATATCACCGTCGCGGTCGCCCGCGAGATCTGGCCCCGGATGGACAAGACGCTGGCCGCCCTGCCGTTCCGGCCGCTCCCGATCCGGCTGGGCGGGCTGCTGATATTCGGCGCCCGCCATCCGATTCTGGTACGGCTGGTGGTGCCCACCGAGGACCTGCTGACGATGCAACGGCGCATCGCGGCGGTCGTCGACGCGTGCCCCGGCGTTCCGGCGAACATGTGCCCGGACGCGTGGACCCCGCACGTCACGCTGGCACGGCGGCTGAAACCGGAGCACTGGCCCGCGGCGATCGACGCGGTGGCCGCCGAGCGGGATTTTGCGGCTACCGTGGTGGGTATTCGGCGGTGGGACGGTGATCGGCGGATCGAGTGGCCGATCTCCCCAGGGGGTGGGGTCCACGGTTGAGCCGCGGACGCCGGCCGCGCGGAAGATATGCACAGCGTCCCGCGTTGCACCGCATAAAACGACACGAGAGGAAGTCATGGCCACCCAGACCCTGACCGCGCAGAACTTCGACGAGATTGTGACCGGAAACGACGTCGTCCTCGTCGATTTCTGGGCCGATTGGTGCGGGCCCTGCAAGGCGTTCGCGCCCACCTTCGAGGCATCCTCGGAACAGCATCCCGATGTCGTCCACGGCAAGGTCGACACCGAGGCCGAGCAGAGCCTCGCCGCCGCCGCCAACATCCGCTCCATCCCCACGATCATGGCCTTCCGCGAGGGTGTCCTGGTCTTCGCGCAGCCCGGCGCACTGCCGCCGGCCGCGCTGGAAGATCTGGTCTCCCAGGTGAAGGCGCTCGATATGGAAGAGGTGCGCAAGCAGCTCGCCGAACAGCAGCAGGGCTGACCCGCACGAACCGGTGCCGCATCCCGATTCTTCACGAAAGGGGATGCGGCACTGTGGTTTTCGCGTGTCGGCTCGGTGGCCGAACCAGCTCAGTTCCCGAGTTTGTTGATGCCGGCGATCATGGCCCGAACGGTCGACTCCGGCCCGTCCCCGGCGAGCGCGGCGCCCCAGCCTCGGCGGCCGTTGCATTCGCACTGCACGAAGGTGGCGGTGCCGGCGCCGGTATGCCGCTGGTGGAACTGCAGAATCTCCACCGGGTAGCCCTCGTCGTAGAGCGCCGAGGTCAGCGCGGCGACCGGGCTGCCCGCGGACACCACGGTCCGCGCATGTCCGGCGAGTTCGATGGTTGCGGTGTAGGTCGCCCGCTGTTCGGCCCGCGCCCAGTCGCTGAGCTTGACCGGGCCGGTGTGCGCGCAGTAGCGGTCGTAGAACTCCGCGGGCGTCAGGTCGGCGGATTCGGCGCGCAGCCCCTTGGGCGCGGCCGCGATGAAGGCATGTGTATCGATAGTAATCGTCATTGGACTAGGTCTTCCCGAAGCTTTGTCGTTGGTCGGATGACAGAGGGGACCAGCGCAAACACTTGTCAACGGCCGCAGCGAGGGGGCCGGTCCGAATCAGCTCCCGCTACGGCGAGGTACTACGAGAAGTCGCGCCGCAGCCACCATCGCGGTAAGCGGAAGGCGCACCACGCGGTCGCGGTCGGCGACGTTGCGCGCGGCGCTGTGGCTTGCGGCGGGATTCGGCACGGCTTCGAGAATATGGACTCACCGCGTCGATGGCAACAATATTGCGGCGGAACCAACGAGTAACTTCGTCACATTTTCGAGTGAACGGCATGCCAACGGACAGTGCCGTGGTGAACGCCGCATTCACGCAGGCCACAGCGGGTTCACAGGATGCGCCCCGGACATGGTCGGCGTGTCGTCACGGGGGTTTGCCCGGGTTTGTCCCACCGCAACAGATAGCGCCAGAACACCAGCCGCCGCACGCGCGCGCCCGGCAGGATGCCGCCCGCCCGGCGCGCGACCTCGCGTGTGGTCAGTGGCGGATCGAGCACGACCGGCATCACCGCATGCGTGGGTTCGTGCGCGTACCAGGCGCCGCGGCCCGTGGCACGCAGCATCGCGAACGTCGCGCCGAAGAGGCGATGGCCGAGTACGCCCGCGATCTCCGCGGGCAGTTCACGCAGCGGGTCGGCCCGCGGCAGCGCGATCACCGCGAGCACCCCGCCCGGCCGCAGCGTCTGCGCGAGCCGCGGCAGCACCCGTTCCAGGGGCAGGTGATGGAGCGTGGTGAGCGACACGACGGCGTCGTAGGCGGCTTCCGGCAGCGGGTACTCGAGAATGTCGGCCCGGGTGCATTCGACGTTGCCCGGGACGACACCGCGGGCCGCCTCGATCATCTCCGGCGAGCGGTCCACCGCGTCGACCCGGTCGGCACGCCGCGCCAGCTCGACCGCCAAAGCGCCTGCCCCGCAACCGACTTCGAGGATCCGCTCACAGCGCTGCGGCAGCTGCCGCAGCAGCGTCCGGTGGTAGAAGGCGTTGTGATCCCAGTCCACTGCACCCATCGCGCCACCCTACGATGCGGCGGGTCGACCGCGCACCGACCGCCGGGGAGCGATTTCCCGCACCGTGCGCGGCACATCACCGCCTGTGGCGCCATACGCCGCGCGAGACCAGGCCGGCCGGCGCCTTCGGCGCCCCGGTCAGTGGGCGGCCGAGTCCCAGCTGCGGCCGACGCCGACGGAGACCTCGAGCGGTACCGACAGGTCGATGGCGCTCGACATCTGTTCGCGGGCAAGCGATTCCAGCGCCTCCCGCTCGCCGGACGCGACCTCGAAGACGAGTTCGTCGTGGATCTGCAGCAGCATGCGCGAACGTAGCCCGGCCTCGGCGATGGCGGCCTGGGTGTTGATCATCGCGACCTTGATGATGTCGGCGGCGGTGCCCTGGATCGGCGCGTTGAGCGCCATCCGCTCGGCGGCCTCGCGGCGCTGGCGATTGCTGGAATCCAGATCGGGCAGGTAGCGGCGGCGGCCGAACAGCGTCTCGGTGTAGCCCACCTTGCGCGCCTGATCCACGGCGTCGCGCAGGTAGTCGCGAATCGCGCCGAAGCGGGAGAAGTAGACCTCCATCTGCGCCTTCGCCTCTTCGGCACTGATCCGCAGCTGCTGCGAGAGTCCGTAGGCGGACAGGCCGTAGGCCAGACCGTAGGACATCGCCTTGATGCGGCGGCGCATCTCCGGGTGCACGTCGGCGATCGGGATGTCGAACGCCTTGGACGCGACGAAACTGTGCAGGTCCTCGCCGGAGTTGAACGCCTCGATCAGCCCGGCGTCCTTGGACAGGTGCGCCATGATCCGCATCTCGATCTGGCTGTAGTCCGCCGTCATCAGCGACTCGTAGCCGGGGCCTACGACGAAGGTGTCGCGGATGCGCCGGCCGGTGTCGGTGCGGATCGGGATGTTCTGCAGATTCGGCTCGGTCGAGGACAACCGGCCGGTGGCGGCGATGGTCTGGTTGAACGTGGTGTGGATGCGGCCGTCGTCGGCCACCGACTTCAGCAGCCCGTCCACGGTGACCTTGAGGCGGGTGGCGTCGCGGTGCGCGAGCAGATGTTCGAGGAAGGGATGCTGGGTCTTCTCGAACAGCGACTCGAGCGCGTCGGCATCGGTGGTGTAGCCGGTCTTGGTCCGCTTGGTCTTGGGCATATCCAGTTTGTCGAACAGCACCACCTGCAGCTGCTTCGGCGAACCGAGGTTGATCTGCTCACCGATCACCTCGTAGGCCGCCTCCGCGGCCGAGGCCACCCGGTCGGCGAATTCGCGCTGCAACTGGTCCAGTTTGTCGCAGTCGACGGCGATGCCGGCGTGTTCGAGTTCGGCCAGCACGCCCAGGAGCGGCAGTTCCATCTCGGTGAGCAGCGGCACGGATTCGATGCGGTCGAGTTCGGCATCGAACGCCTCGGCCAGATCGGCCACCGCGCGGGCGCGCAGAATCTCGGCCTGGGCCAGTTCGGTGTCGACCTGGTCTTCGTCGTCGAGCAGCGATAGCTGGGCGTCCTCGGCGGCCTCGACCCGCAACTCCCGCGACAGGTACCGCAGCGACAGATCGTCGAGGTTGAAGGTGCGCTGCCCGGGGCGGACCAGATAGGCCGCGAGCGCGGTATCGCTGGTGAGCCCCGCCAGCCGCCAGCCGCGCCCGCGCAGAGCGTGGATGGCGGCCTTGGCCTCGTGCACCGCCTTCGGGGTGCCGGCGTCGGCGAGCCAGCGGCCGAGGGCGAGCTCGTCCTCCGGGGTCAGCGCGACCACGTCGAAGTAGCCACCCTCCCCGTCGGCGGCGGCGATCGCGATCGCCTTCACATCCCCCTGGACGGGCGTGGTCGTGCCCACGATCGACACACCGTGGCGCACACCGGCTTTCGCGTGTTCGACCAGCCAGTCGGCGACGGCGCCGGGCGCGACCGGACCGCCGCTGATCTCGAAACCGCTCTCGGCCTCCGGCTCCGGCGGCGCCAGCGTCTCGAACAGCCGGTCCCGCAGCACCCGGAATTCGAGATCGTCGAACAGGCGGTGGATCTTGTCGCGGTCCCACGGCTGCTGCGCCAGCTGCTCCGGGGTGTACGGCAGCGGAACATCCTTGACCATCTCGGTGAGCTGCCGGTTGAGCACCACGCTGGACAGGTTCGCGCGCAGGGCGTCGCCGACCTTGCCGCGCACCTCGTCGACCCGCTCGACCAGGGTGGGCAGATCGCCGAATTCGCGAATCCACTTGGTGGCGGTCTTCTCCCCCACACCCGGGATGCCGGGCAGGTTGTCGCTCGGGTCTCCGCGCAGGGCCGCGAAATCCGGGTACTGGGCCGGAGTCAGGCCGTACTTCTCCTCGACCGCCTCCGGCGTGAAACGGGTGAGTTCGGAGACGCCCTTCTTCGGGTACAGCACGGTGACGTCGGGGTTGACCAGCTGCAGCGAATCCCGGTCGCCGGTGACGATGAGCACCCGGAAGCCTTGCGGCACAGCCTGAGTCGCGAGGGTGGCGATGATGTCGTCGGCCTCGTAGCCTTCGATGGCCATCACCGGGATGCCGAGCGCGCCCAGCACCTCCTGGGTGATCTCCACCTGCCCGCGGAATTCGTCGGGGGTGGTGATGCGGTTGGCCTTGTACTCCGGATAGGCCTCGACCCGGAAGGTCTTTCGGCTGACGTCGAACGCGGCCGCCACATGGGTGGGCCGTTCGTCGCGCAGCAGGTTGATCAGCATGGCGGTGAAGCCGTAGACGGCGTTCGTGGTCTGCCCGGTGACGGTTTTGAAGTTCTCCGCCGGTAGCGCGTAGAAGGCGCGGTAGGCCAGGGAATGGCCGTCCAGCAACAACAGCGTGGGCCGCTCGCCGGGAGCACCCGGCGCCGTACTGCCGGCTTTCGGCGCGGCCGCTGCGGCGGTGGTGGACGACACACTGCCCTGACGCTGATCGGTGGAGGCTGGAGTCACGGCACAGAGTCTAGGGATATCCACCGACATCCCCGGCCACCGGGCACGGACCGACATGTGTCGCGTTCGAATTCGCACACGCGGATACGGTGCCCCGCTTTCACGCCGGCCACATCCGCCCCACCGGACCGGCAGCGAGGTCGTGCACAAGCTCGCCGATGTCCGCGGTTTTCCCGCGTCGGTGCCGGAGTTCGCCCGAGGACCTCACCCGAAGCCCACGAGCGAGCCCGCCGACGGCGCGGGCCGCGACCCGACCACTCCCGCGCTCGACCGGCACGCGGCCGGCACACGAGCCGCGGCCGACCACAGGGGGCGATCAGGACTTCGGCGCGAGATTCTCCAGGACGACCTCCGCGACCGCCTTCATGGTGGTGCGACGATCCATCGCGGTGCGCTGGATCCACTTGAACGCCTGCGGTTCCGACAGCCCCTGCGTCTGCATCAGCACGCCCTTGGCACGCTCGACCAGTTTGCGGGTCTCCAGGCGGTCGGACAGATTCGCGACCTCCTGTTCCAGCGCCGAGATCTCGTGAAAACGGCTGGCCGCCAACTCGATCGCGGGCACCAGATCCGATTTCGTGAACGGCTTCACCAGATAGGCCATCGCACCCGCGTCGCGCGCCCGCTCGACCAGGTCACGCTGGCTGAACGCGGTCAGGATCACTACGGGCGCAACACGTTTGGAGGCGATCTCACCGGCGGCATCGATACCGTCGCGCCGCGGCATCTTCACATCCATGATGACCAGATCGGGGCGCAGTTCCACGGCCAGGTCGACCGCCTGCTGGCCGTCGCCGGCCTCACCCACCACCTGGTAGCCCTCCTCGGAGAGCATCTCCACAAGGTCCATCCGGATGAGCGCCTCGTCCTCGGCCACCACGACACGCTTCGCGGCAGCCGGCGCGTCCTGCTTCGCGCCCGCGCCCCCTGCATTCGTTCCCATAGACAGACCCCTCGATATTCCGATGCCGACGCCCGATGTGCGCCTCCGGTCCCACCCTGTCACCGGCCACGCACGCCGAGTGTCCTAAAGCGTACCGTTCAACTTCGCTCACAACCCATCTACCCAGCGGGAACCCGCCCGCGCGGCACCGATTCGGTAACCTGGGCACCCACCGGCTATCATTTCCTCCCGGTGCGCCGAGTTGGCGGAACTGGCAGACGCGACGGTCTCAAAAACCGTTGTCCTCACGGACGTGTGGGTTCGAGTCCCACACTCGGCACCATCGTCGGCGGTCCGATCGGGCCGCTTTTGTCGTATTCGAACCGAATCGGCAGGATGACCCGTGACTACGCGTAGGGTGGTGCACACGACCCCGGGCAGGAGGAGGTCGCGTATGCGGGTGAACCGGCTCACCGCGGATCTTTCGGGATATCCCGATCTGGTGGTGATCTATCTGGGGATGCGGGTGCGGACCCCGCGGGGGGTGTTGCGTCTGCTCGGCTTGGGGCCGAAACTGTATCGCTCCCATCGTGATCGGCCGGATGGCCTGTTGCGGCACGAGGACATCATCTGGTCGCTGTTCCCACCGCACTGGGGCGCCCGCCAATACTGGCGCGACCTGGACAGCCTGGAGCGCTGGACCCGTTCCCAGCCGCATCGCGACTGGTGGCAGCGGTTTCTGCGTGACTCCGGCGGCACCGGGTTCTGGCACGAGGCCTATTTCCTGCGCGGCGGCATCGACACCATGTACGACGATATGACCACGCCCACCGGGCTGGGCGCCTTCGCTCCGACCCGGTCCATGCGCGGACCGCTGTTCAGCGCGCGCGGCCGGGCCCAGGACAACGCCACGCGCGCCGGCGCGGACAACGCTCATCTCGGCACCGAACCGACGGTCGCCCCGGTCGTCGAGGAAGCCTCCTACTATCGGAACGCTTACGGCACCGAGGCTTCCGACACGGATCGGCAGCCGTAGCGCCACACCCGTCGCCCAGCCGGTCAGCGAAAATTCGGCAAACGGTCGAACGTGACGCGCTACCGGCAGCTGAACATCGCGTTAAATAAGCGGTTTTCGGCCGTCCTCGGCTTCTGCCGGAGCCCGCGGCGCCCTACCGTAGCGGTCATGCACGTCCTGTTCGTCTGCTCCGGCAACGTCTGCCGCTCGGTGATCGCCGAACGTCTGACCCGCGCCGTCGCGGCCGAACACGGTCTCGACGACCTGACCGCCGAGAGCGCCGGCACCCGCGCGCTCGTCGGCTTCGGCGTCGATCCGCTTGCGGCACAGACCATCACAGGCCTCGGCGCGGATCCCGGCAACTTCTCAGCACGCAAGTTGAAGTCGGAGATGGTCACGCGCGCGGACCTCGTGCTGGCGATGACCGAGCAGATCCGCGACCACATCATCGACCTGGTTCCGGCCGCCCGGCCGCGGACCTTCACATTACTCGAGGCCTACCGGGTGACGAAGGTCTCCGGCGCCCGCACGATCGCCCAGATCGACAGTGCGCGAAACGATCTCGCGCTGGTGGGCCGGGAGAACATCGCCGACCCGGTGGGATTGTCGAGCGAAAAGTACTGTGCCGTCGGCGATCGGATCGCCGAAACGCTGGTCCCGCTGCTGCTCGCCCTGCACCCCCATCGCGACGCGGGCCGAACGGAGTCCGGCCGGCCCCGGCTGGTGCTGCTGCCCGGTGGACGTATCGAAACCCCGCCTTGGGGTATCGAGCCCGTGCGAATCGGCCGCCACGCCTGAACAATCCGGCGCCGGGCATGCCGCCCTCCCGCGGAGCGGGATCCGGGGTTAGACTCCCCGCGGTAACTGCCGACGCCGATGGTTCGACACCGGAACAGGACACAGACATGCCGAAACGAATTTCGGATGTTTCACTCCATGTTTACGTCACACCGGAAACGCTCGACCGCGTCGTGCACACCGTGCGCTGCGTGGTCGACGACCACCTCGCCGAGCACGATGTTTTCGCCTGGCGCTTCACCCTGCCCGTCGACGCCGATCAACCCGGCCATACGGTCCTGGAGACCCAGTGGCGCCTGGAACACCCCCACCGCGACCCCGGCTCGCGGCGCACCTACGAGATAGCGCTCAGCCTGGTGGGCGATCCCGATCAGCTGACCGAATCCGGCCTGGCCGCACTCGAGCATCGACTGGTCCTCGGGATCGCCACCACCGCCGACGCCGTCCCCTACACGATTCACGCGCTCCATCGCGACAGTTACGACTTCGACGAGAACCGCGAACGCCTCTGATACCGGCGCTCCCGGCGCCCAGCGCTACTTGCGCGCCGGGAAGTGCCTGATCACGCCCTCCTGCACGACGGTGGCCAGCAGCTCGCCGGCCCGCGAATAGAAGTGACCGGTGGCCAGGCCGCGCGAACCGGCGGCCACCGGTGACTGCGTCGCGTACAGGGCCCAGTCGTCGAAGCGGAACGGACGGTGGAACCAGATCGAATGATTCACCGTGGCGGCCACGATCCGGTCGTGGCCCCACGACAGCCCGTGCGTGGTGATGATCGAATCCAGCACCGTGGTGTCGGACGAATAACCCAGCGTCGCCACATGGATCAGCGGATCGTCGGGCAGTTCGCCGTCGGCCTTCATCCACACGCGATTGTGGTTCAGGGTGCCGCCGGTGCCCTTGAGGATCCAGGCCGGATCGTTGGTGTAGCGCATATCGATCGGATGCGGTGCCTGCACGAACATCTGCAGTTTGTCCTCGAACCCGGAGAAGGACTCCTCCACCCGGGGCAGGCCGTCCGGATCGGGCACCTGCGGCTGCGGGCTGGCGTGTTCCAGGCCCTTGGCCCAGTCCTGGAACGCCGCCAGCATCACGAACAGTTCCTGATCGTCCTGATACGCCGTGACCGTGCGGTTGGCGAACGCACGCCCGTCACGATGGCGTTCGACCCGGTATTCGATCGGTTTGCGCACGTCGCCGCCGCGCACGAAATGAGCGTTGACCGCATGCACCGGGCGCCCCGGTCCGACCGTGCGGCCGGCCGCGATGATCGCCTGCGCCACCAGCTGGCCGCCGAAGGTGCGACTCCACACCTTCTCCGGATGGTGACCGAGGAAGACGTCCTCGCCGATCTCCTCGAGTTCGAGCAGGCCGAGCAGGACGGCGAGATCGCCGCCGCTCTCACTGCCGGTGCCGACCGATTCGCCCAGTGATGCACTCACCTCAGTGGTCCTCCTCGCCGATGCGATGCACGTGGATCAGGTTCGTGGAGCCGACGGTACCCGGCGGGGAGCCGGCCACGATCACCACGAGATCGCCCTTGGCGTAGCGATTCAGCGACAGCAGTTCCTTGTCGACCTGGCCGATCATCTCGTCGGTGGTACCGACCGGCGGGACGATGAAGGTTTCCACACCCCAGGTCAGCGCCAGCTGGCTGCGGACCTCCGGCAGCGGGGTGAACGCCAGCAGCGGCAGCGTGGTGTGCAGGCGGGCCAGCCGGCGCACGGTGTCGCCGGACTGGGTGAAGGCCACCAGCGCCTTGGCGTTGAGCCGCTCGCCGATATCGCGGGCCGCGTAGGAGATCACGCCGCGCTTGGTCCGCGGGACGTGGGTCAGCGGCGGCACCCGGGTCGAGGATTCCGATTCCACGGCGTGCACGATGCGCGCCATCGTCCGCACCGTCTCGATCGGATACTGGCCGACCGAGGTCTCGCCGGAGAGCATGACCGCGTCGGCGCCGTCGAGCACCGCGTTGGCGACATCGGAGGCCTCGGCGCGGGTCGGGCGGGAGTTGCCGATCATCGACTCCAGCATCTGGGTGGCGACGATGACGGGTTTGGCGTTCTCCCTTGCCATCTGGATCGAGCGCTTCTGCACCAGCGGCACCTGCTCGAGCGGCAGTTCGACGCCGAGGTCGCCGCGAGCCACCATGATCGCGTCGAAGGCGAGCACGATCGCCTCGAGATTGTCGATGGCTTCGGGCTTTTCGAGTTTGCCGATCACCGGCACCCGGCGGCCGACGCGATCCATGATGTCGTGGACCAGCTCGACGTCCGACGGCGACCGCACGAACGACAGGGCGATGAAGTCCACACCGAGCCGCAGGGCGAATTCCAGATCCTCGATGTCCTTCTCGGACAACGCCGGAACGGACACGTCCATACCCGGCAGCGAGACGCCCTTGTTGTTGGAGACCGGGCCGCCCTCGGTGACGCGGCACACCACGTCGTTGCCCTCGACGCGGACCACGGTCAGCCCGACCTTGCCGTCGTCGACGAGCAGCCGGTCACCGGCCTTGGCGTCCTCGGATAGCTGCTTGTAGGTGGTGGAGACGCGATCGTGGGTGCCTTCCACGTCGTCGACCGTGATCCGCACCTCCTCGCCCGTCGCCCACACGGTGCGGCCCTCGATGAACCGGCCCAAGCGGATCTTCGGCCCCTGCAGGTCGGCCAGGATGCCGACCGAACGACCCATCTGCTCGGCGGCGTGCCGCACCTTGTGATAGTTCTCGGCGTGATCGGCGTGTTCTCCGTGACTGAAATTCAACCGGGCCACGTCCATGCCACTGTCGACAAGTTCACGGATCCGGTCCTCGGTGGCGGTGGCCGGCCCGAGGGTGCACACAATCTTTGTCCGTCGCATCACGAGCCGAGCCTAGTCCTGCCGCCGCAGTGGCGCTGATCGGCACTCCCGCCACTGTCAATCGACGAAAATATGACGCACATCACATATTCGACCGGCATAGTCGTCACTCCTGCAAGGGACGGTTGTACGGATCGCGAACCTTGCCGGTCAGGATCAAAATCGCGTCGATGAACGGCCAGATTCCGCCCAGACCGCAGGTGAACAGCGTGACCAGGAGCTGGGCGACGCCGATGCCGGTGTAGCCGAGATAGAACCGGCCGATCCCGAGGCCACCTACGAACAGTTGCAGCAGCCCGGCGGTCAGCTTCGATTTGTCCGAGAACGGTTCGCCGTACATATTGCGCCCGTACGGCGCCTCCGGGTCCATGCCGTAGGGCGCGGGCGGGTAGCCGGGGCCCGGGGCGTACGGCTGGGCGTACGGGTCGGCGGGCTGGCCGTAGGGCTGGCTGTAGCCGGCCGGCCCGTAGGGGCCCGGTTGCCCGGCTCCGTAGGGGCCGGATTGGCCGTAGCCGCCCGGATTTCCCGGCCCGGTACCCGGAGCCCCGTACTGCGGGCCGTAGCCGGGCTGCGGCTGATAGGGGTCGGTCACGAAGTCCTCCTGATTCGAGCGGTCGGCCCGCTCAGCTCTTGTCCGCCTTCTTCCGGCCCGGCTTACCCGACTCGCCCTCGGCCCGCTGCTCGCTGTTCCCGGCGGTGGTGACACCGGCCGCATCCTTGTCATCGGCGGGCGGATCCAGTTCGTTGCCGGTCGCCTCGGTACCGGTCGCCTCAGTGCCCGTCGTCACCGAATCGGACGGGCCGGCGGTGGACTCGTCCGATTCGCCGGCGGCGGATTCGTCGACCGAGGCGGCAGGTGCGCTCTCAGCGGCGGCTTCCTGCCCGGCGGCGCCGTACCGGCGCAACGCACCCCATTGCCACGGCCAGGGGCGCTCACCTCCGGAGGCGAGCTGGGCGGCGGTTTCGCGCCCCTTGGTGGCGAGGGCGAAATACGCCAGCGCACAGAGGAATACGATCGCCGAGGTGTAGGAGTTGACCCGGATGCCGAAGATGTGGGTGGCCTCGTCGTCGCGCAGCAACTCGACCCAGAAGCGGCCGAAGGTGTAGATCGCCACGTACAGGGCGAACAAGCGACCGTGGCCGATTTGCCAGCGTTTGTCGACCATCACCAGCACCAGCACGCCGAGCAGATTCCAGATCAGCTCGTAGAGGAAGGTCGGCTGCACGATCTTCTCCACCACGCCGGTGGAAACGCCGTTCATCATGTCCAGCCGGCCGTCGGAATCGAACCGCAGATAGATCTCGAGGCCCCACGGCAGATCGGTCTTGCGGCCGTAGAGCTCCTGATTGAAGTAGTTGCCGAGGCGGCCGATGGCCTGCGCGAGCAGAATCGCCGGGGCGATGGCATCGCCGAAGGCGGGCAACGGAATTCGATACACCCGGCAGCCGATCCAGGCGCCGACGCCGCCGAGCAGCACGGCACCCCAGATTCCGAGACCGCCCTCCCAGATCTTCAGCGCGTTGATCGGATGCCCGCCGGCGCCGAAGTACTTCTCCCAGTCGGTGGCCACGTGATAGAGCCGGCCGCCCACGAGTCCGAACGGCACCGCGAACATCGCCACGTCGAGCACCTTGCCCTGCTCGCCGCCGCGCTCGCGCCAACGCCGCTCACCCCACCAGATCGCGACGATGATGCCGATGATGATGCAGATCGCATAGGCGCGCAGCGGGAACGGCCCCACATCCCATACGCCTCGCGGCGGACTGGGAATATAGGCCAGTATTGCTCCACCGTGCACATCGACGCCGTCTGCCAGGACTGGAAAAGTCACGGGCCCCACCGTAACGGAGGGGGCGCGCGCCGCCCAGTTCGCGTCTCCGATCAGCTGGTGACAGTCGCCGAACGCACGCCCTCGGCCAGTTCCGCGGTGAGCTTGCGGACCTGGTCCAGTCCCTGGCCCGCGGCCGTGACCAGCGCCGAGCCGACGATCACTCCGTCGGCGTAGGAAGCGATTTCGGCCGCCTGCGCACCGCTGCGCACGCCGAGGCCGACACCGACCGGGATATCGGAGTGGGCACGCACCCGCGCGCACAGTTCCGGCGCGGCGGAGGACACCGCGTCGCGGGCGCCGGTGACGCCCATGGTGGAGGCGGCGTAGAGGAATCCGCTACTGGCCTCGATGGTCTTGACCAGGCGCTCCTCGGTGGAGGAGGGAGCGACCAGGAAGATGCGGTCCAGATCGTGGGCGCGGGAGGCCTCGAACCACTCCCCCGCCTCCTCGGGAATCAGATTGGGAGTGATCAGCCCGAGGCCGCCGGCCGCGGCGAGATCGCGGGAGAAACGATCGACGCCGTATTGCAGCACCGGATTCCAGTAGGTCATCACCACGGCATTGCCCCCGGCGGCGGTGATCGCCTCGACGACACCGAAGACGTCACGCACCCGCACGCCGCCGCGCAGGGCCTGCTCGGTGGCGGCCTGGATGGTGGGGCCGTCCATCACCGGATCGGAATAGGCGATACCGACTTCGATGATGTCGCAACCGGATTCGACCATCGCGGTGCACACGTCGATGGATCCGGCCAGGTCCGGGTAGCCCGCGGGCAGATATCCGATCAGCGCGGCGCGGCCCTCGCCGCGGCTGGCCGCGAAGGTCGATTCCAGACGGCTCACGAGCGATTCTCCTCCGTGGCGGCAGCGTCGTCGAACAGGCCGAACCAGCGCGCCGCGGTATCCATGTCCTTGTCGCCGCGTCCGGACAGATTCACCAGAATGATTGCGCCGGAACCCAATTCGCGACCCAGCTGCAGAGCACCGGCCACCGCGTGCGCCGATTCGATGGCCGGGATGATGCCCTCGGTGCGCGAGAGCAGCAGCAGCGCGTCCATCGCCTCGGTATCGGTGATCGGCCGGTACTCGGCGCGGCCGATGTCCTTCAGGTAGGCGTGTTCGGGGCCGACGCCGGGATAGTCCAGACCGGCGGAGATGGAATGCGATTCGATGGTCTGGCCGTCCTCGTCCTGCAGCAGGTACGAGTAGGCGCCCTGGAACGCTCCCGGCCGGCCGCCGGCGAAAGTCGCCGCGTGCCTTCCGGTTTCGACGCCGTCGCCGGCCGCCTCGTAGCCGATCAGCCGCACGCCCTCGTCGTCGAGGAACGGGTGGAAGATGCCGATCGCGTTCGATCCGCCGCCCACGCACGCCACGACGGCATCGGGCAGCCGACCGGTCTGCGCCTGCACCTGCACCCGCGCCTCGAGGCCGACTACGCGCTGGAAATCGCGCACCATCAGCGGGAACGGATGCGGGCCCGCCGCGGTGCCGAAGCAGTAGTAGGTTTCCGACGCGTTGGTGACCCAGTCGCGCAGCGCCTCGTTGATCGCGTCCTTCAACGTCTGCGAGCCGGTGGTCACCGATACCACCTTGGCGCCGAGCAGCCGCATCCGCGCGACGTTGAGTGCCTGGCGCGCGGTGTCGACCGCGCCCATGTAGATCACGCATTCGAGGCCGAGCAGCGCACAGGCGGTGGCCGTTGCGACACCGTGCTGACCGGCGCCGGTTTCGGCGATCACCCGGGTCTTGCCCATCCGCTGGGCGAGCAACGCCTGGCCCAGCACATTGTTGATCTTGTGCGAACCGGTGTGGTTCAGATCCTCGCGCTTGAGCAGGATGCGGGCGCCGCCGGCATGTTCCGAGAGCCGCTTGCATTCGAAGACCGGCGAGGGCCGGCCCGCGTAATCGCGCTGCAGCCGGTCGAGTTCGGCCAGGAAATCGGGATCCAGGCGGGACTTGTCGTATTCGGCGGTGACCTCTTCGATCACCGCCATCAGCGCCTCGGGCACGTGCCGGCCGCCGTAGACGCCGAAGTGGCCGCCGAGATCCGGTTCGTGGCTGCGGTGGGTGACGCCCTCGCTGGCCTGGGGCAGCGGCTCGTGCACGCCGGTCATCGGGTGACACCCCGCCGCAGCGGACGCGGGCAGGACGGATGGGTACCCGCGGTCACCAGCTCGGAGACGGCGGCACGCGGATCGCCGCTGGTCACGAGGCTCTCGCCGACCAGAACCGCGTCGGCGCCGGCGCCGGCGTAGGCGAGCAGGTCGGCGGTGCCGCTGACGCCGGATTCGGCGACCCGGATGACCTCGGTGGGCAGTCCGGGCGCGATGCGGGCGAAGACGTCGCGATCGACCTCGAGGGTCTTCAGGTTGCGGGCGTTCACGCCGATGACCGAGGCGCCGGCGGTCAGTGCCCGGTCGGCCTCCTCCTCGGTGTGCACCTCGACCAGCGCGGTCATGCCCAGCGATTCGGTGCGATCGATCAGCGAGGCCAGCACGTCCTGTTCCAGGGCGGCCACGATCAGCAGGATCACGTCCGCGCCGTGGGCACGAGCCTCGTGGATCTGGTACGGGCCGACGACGAAGTCCTTGCGCAGGATCGGCACGTCGACGACCGCGCGGACCGCGTCCAGGTCGTCGAGCGAGCCGTGGAAGCGGCGGCCCTCGGTGAGCACGCTGATGATGCGCGCGCCACCGTCCTCGTAGGACTTCGCCAGGCTGGCCGGGTCCGGGATGTCGGCGAGCTCACCCTTCGAGGGGCTGGCGCGCTTGACCTCGGCGATGACTCCGATCCCGTCCGCGTGCAGAGCGGCGAGCGCATCGCGCGGCGAGGGTGCCGCGGCGGCGGCCTTCTTGACGGCCTGGAAATCCAGGAGGGCTTCCCGAGCGGCCACATCCGCACGGACCCCGTCGAGAATCGAGTCGAGTACCGTCATCTGGCTCGAATCCTTTCTGGGGAGACGGACTTGCTACCTGAGAATCCCCCCAGGTGCTGTCTCACCGATGCTGATAAAGAGTAAATGGAAGGGTAAGCCGAGCCGACGGCGGGGTGTGACGCCTGCCGCCCGGCGCGGCGTGGTAGGGCGCTCATCGGCCCGGCTCGTCGTCGGTCGGGTCGGCGCCCGCGTCGAGCGCGTCCCACAGCACGCGCTGCGAGAGTTCGCCCGACTCCGGTTCCGGGGTGTGCGGCGAGGACTTCGGCGTCGCCGTCCGCGGTGCGTCGGTGGCCGCGGCGGCCGATTCCGGATCACCCGTGCGGCGCAATTCGGCGACCTGTTCGGCGGCCGCGGCCCGGCGGAACACCGGATTGTCGTACTTACCCGACATGCGGGCCGTCGTTTCTGGCATGCGGGCCAGCAGCACTCCGGCGGCGAAGGCCGCGAGCGCACCGACGACGCTGAGGGCGGCGGGGAACGTGGCCGCCGTGGCGGCGTCGACGTGCGCGCGGGCGGGCAGTTCGGCGAGCCGGGCGGCCCGTTCGGCGATCTTGCCGTGCTGGGTCAGCAGCGCCAGGCCCGGCACCGCGGCGACGGCGGCGACCAGCGCCACCACCACCCCGATCAGCCGGCGCAGCCAGCCCTTGGTGGCGAAGACGGCCGCGATCGAGGCCAGCAGCACCAGCGCCAGCGGCGTCAGCGCGCCGAACCAGAGGCCGCCGTTGAGATGCTGGGTGCGCGGTTCGGTCAGACCGTCGGAGGACCGCAGGGTCACCCAGGTCATGCGCGAGGCGCCCCACAGCGCGGCCGCGCCGACGGCCAGCAGGAGGACCGGCAGCACCGGGCGGGCGCGTTTGCCGGTCACGCTGTCGGCGCCGCCCGTCTCCGTCTCGGGGACATAGTGGTCGGGGTCGCCGCCGGGAGGCACCTGCGCGGCGGCGTCGTCGAGGCGGGAGCCGGACCGGACCGCCGCAGCGTGGCCGTCGGATTCCCTGCCATCGGCTTGTCCGGCACCCGACCGGACCGCCTCGCCCTCGGGGCCGCTCTGCATCGGCGCGCGCTGTGCCGCAGAGGTGTCGGCATCGGGCTGCGGCTGGCGCACTGCCGCACCGGCAGCAGACGCGTCGCTCGTGCCAGGCGCGGGCTTCGCCTCCGGTTCGCTGGGCGAATGTCGTTGGGCTGGTTCAGATTCCGGGTTACTCATAGCAGGGTGCCGTCGGGTTCGGGGGTGAAGGTGCGTACGGTGCGGGCGGCGGCGACGGCCTTGAGAACGGCCATCGCCTTGTTGCGCGATTCCTCGTCCTCGTAGTCGGGCTGGGAATCGGCGACGATGCCGGCACCGGCCTGCACATAGGCGATGCCGTCCTTGAGCAGCGCGGTGCGGATCGCGATCGCGGTATCGGCGTCGCCGGCGAAGTCGAGGTAGCCGACGACCCCGGCGTAGACGCCGCGGCGGGTGGGCTCGTTCTCCTCGATCAACTCCATGGCCCGCACCTTGGGCGCACCCGACAGCGTGCCGGCAGGGAAGCAGGCGCGTACGGCGTCGAGGGCGATGCGACCGGCCGCCAGCCGCCCGGTCACCGTCGACACCAGATGCATCACGTGGCTGTAGCGCTCGATGTGGCGGTATTCGGTGACGCGCACGGTGCCCGGCTCGCACACTCGGCCCAGGTCGTTGCGGCCCAGGTCGACGAGCATGAGGTGTTCGGCGTTCTCCTTCTCGTCGGAGAGCAGATCCTTCTCGAGCAGCACATCGTCCTCCTCGGTGGCGCCACGCCACCGGGTGCCGGCGATCGGATGTGTCGTCGCCACACCGTCTTTGACCGTCACCAGCGATTCCGGACTCGATCCGACGATGGAGAAGGCGGTGCCGCCCGCACCGTCGGGAATGTGCATCAGATACATGTACGGGCTGGGATTCGAGGCGCGCAGCATCCGGTACACATCGCGCGGTTCGCCGTCGAAGTCCATCTCGAACCGCTGCGACAACACCACCTGGAACGCCTCGCCGGCCTCGATCTCGCCGACCAGCCGCCGCACGCCCGCACCGAAGTCCTCGCTGGTGCGGCGGCGGATGTAGTCCGGCTCGGGACGGTCGAAGACGGACACGGTCGATTCGGCGGGTGCGGCCAGCGCAGCGGTCATCCGGTCGAGCCGGGCGACGGCGTCGTCGTAGGCCTCGTCGACGCGCTCGTCGGTGCCGTTCCAGTTCACCGCGTTGGCGATCAGCGTGATGGCGCCTTCGTGATGGTCGAAGGCGGCCAGATCCGCCGCCAGCAGCAGCACCATCTCCGGGACCCGCAGATCGTCGGTGGTCAGTTCCGGCAGCCGCTCGATGCGGCGCACGATGTCGTAGCCCAGATATCCGACCAGCCCCCCGGTCAGCGGCGGCAGGCCGGGCAGGCGCTCGGTGCGCAGCAGTTCCAGCGTGTCGTGCAGCGCCTCCAGCGGATCGCCGCCGGCCGGGGCGTCGGCGGGGGTGGCGCCCAGCCAGGCCGCCTCGCCGTCGACGACCGTCAGCGCGGTGGGGCTGCCGGCGCCGATGAACGACCAGCGCGACCACGAACGACCGTTCTCGGCCGACTCCAGCAGGAAGGTGCCCGGCCGGTCCGCGGCCAGCTTCCGATAGGCGGACAGCGGGGTCTCCGAATCGGCCAGCACCTTGCGCGTCACCGGCACCACCCGGTGCGCGGCCGCGAGTACGCGGAACTGGTCCCGAGTGGTGGTGGTTGCGGTTTCCGGACGGTCGAATGCGGCGCCGTGCATATCGCTCATCATTCCAGTCGGCCGCAACCGAGATTTCCTGGCCCCGCCGCGACCCGCGCGATCCGCGGCGGGTACCGGGCAACCGTGCCGCCCGGTACCCTCGCGACTGTGAAAAAAGGCCAGCGCGCACCCGGGTTCGAACTTCCCGATCAGACCGGCACCGTCCGGTCGCTCGATTCGTTGCTGGCCGACGGGCCGTTGACACTGTTCTTCTTCCCCGCCGCCAATACTCCCGTGTGCACCGCCGAGGCCTGCCATTTCCGTGATCTGACAAGCGAATTCGCGGCCCTGGGCGCGAGTTGCGCGGGAATCAGCACCGATTCGGTCGACACCCAAGCCGGTTTCGCGCAGGCGCAGACCCTCGGCTATCCGCTGCTGTCCGATCGCGACGGCGCGGTGGCGGAACGGTTCGGCGTCAAGCGTTCCGGGGCGATCGGCGGTCTGCTCGGCAACTTCCTGCCGGTGAAGCGGCAGACCTTCGTGATCGACACCGACCGCACGGTATTGGCGGTGATCTCGGGCGAACTGCGCGCGAACGTCCACGCCGACGCCGCGCTGGCCGCCCTGCGCGAGCACCGGGCCTGAATCGACCAGCTGGACACACCCCGGGCCGCCTCCCGGTGCACGCCGCCTTTCCCCTGGTGAGAGCGCACTGACGGCCCGACACGACACGATTCTCCCGGCGTCGGCGCGGGCCTCGCGCATACGCTGGATTCATGACATCGACGAGCTCCCTCACGAACTCCGGGACCAAACCCCGAGCCACCGTGTGGCGGAATCGAGCCCTCGGCCTGCTCGCGGTCATCATCGTGCTGGTCGTCGCCTACTTCGTGCTGTCGGCCTTCATTCCGCGCTGGTGGGCGCAGCGGATCGCCGGCGTGTCCGGGCACGGCAGCTTCGCCCAGGGCATCTGGTCGGGCCTGGCGATCGGGTTCCTGTGCACGCTGATCCCCCTGCTGCTCCTGCTGGGCGCGGTGCGGGTATGGCGCACCCGAGCCGGCAAATTCGCCGCCGGCGCCGCGGCGGTGCTGGCGTTGATCGTGGCCCTGCCCAATCTGATGACGCTGACCATCGTGCTGGGCGGCAACAGCGCCGCGCACGCCGGGGAACGCGTGCTCGACGTCGACGCGCCCGGCTTCCGCGGCGCCTCACTGGTCGGCGCCATCGTGGCGGCCGCCATCTTCGTGGTGCTGCTCGTGCTACTGCTACGCAAACAATGGCGAGCACGCTCGGCCCGCCGCGCCGAAGCCGGCGTGGTCACCGCGCCGGACACTGCTAACGACACGCGTCCACCAGGCGATATCAGGGAGTGAACCGACAGCGTCGTGATCGCGCCCCGGCGTGATAGCTGTCACGTCATCGGCAACCGGGCTGACCAGCCAGCGAAGTCGTGGCAAACTTGTTGGTCGCGAGTGACAGTGAACCGAGATTTGCGTCACTGGGCTGCAAGAGAGGGCGCGAAGTGACGGAATGGCTCAATCCCACCGAACGGCGAGCGTGGCGGACTCTGGTCGCGCTGACGACGCGATTACCGGCGGCAATGGACACCCAGCTGCAACGCGAAGCCGGTATGACGCATTTCGAGTATTTCCTCATGGCACTGCTGTCCGAGGAGCCTGGACATCGCCTGCAACTCAGCGAACTGGCCAATAGGGCAAATGCTTCGCTATCACGGCTGTCGCATGTGGTGACGAAGCTGGAACGGCTGGGCTGGGCGCGCCGCGACGTAGTGCGCGGCCGCCGCGGCGCCTATGCGGTGCTCACCGATGAGGGTTTCGAACAGGTGCAGAAGGCCACCCCCGCCTACTTGGAAGGCGTGCGGGGGCTGGTGTTCGACGGCATCGACGACGAGCAGGTCGAACAGCTGCTCACTCTCGGTGAGGCGCTGGTAGCGCAGCTCGACGCGGGCCTGTCCCGGGGCATCGGGCGCGCCGACGGACTCCCCGACCCGCCGGCCACCGAGGCGACGGCCGGCGCCGCCCACTGACCGGTTCAGCTCGCGTCGGCGAGCAGCAGATCCCCGTCCCAGCAGGTGTGGGTGCCGGTGTGGCAGGCCGCGCCCTGCTGGTCGACGATCAGCAGCACGGCATCGCCGTCACAGTCCAGCCGCACCTCGTGCACGTATTGCGTATGTCCCGAGGTCTCGCCTTTGACCCAGTACTGCTGCCGCGAGCGCGAATAGTAGGTGGCCTTGCGGGTGGCGAGGGTGCGGGCCAGGGCCTCGTCGTCCATCCACGCCATCATCAGCACATCGCCGGTGCCGCGTTCCTGTGCGATCGCCGCGACCAGCCCCGCCTCGTTGCGCTTGAGCCGGGCGGCGACGGCGGGATCCAAACTCATAGCCATCGTTATACCTGTCCTGTCGGAACTGAGCGGGCTGGGCGGAGGATGCCGTCCGGCCTCAGCGGACGGTGATGCCCTCGGCCCGCATCGCGGATTTGACCTGGGGAATCGTCAGATCGCCGAAGTGGAAGACGCTCGCGGCCAGTACCGCGTCGGCGCCCGTCCGCACCGCGGGCGCGAAATGGTCGACCTCGCCGGCGCCGCCGCTGGCGATGATCGGCACCGAGACCGCGGCGCGCACCGCGCTGATCATCGGCAGGTCGAAACCGCCCTTGGTGCCGTCGGCGTCCATCGAGTTGAGCAGGATCTCGCCGACACCGAGTTCGGCGCCGCGCACCGCCCACTCGACCGCATCGATGCCGGTGCCGCGTTTGCCGCCGTGAGTGGTCACCTCCCAGCCGGACGGGGTGGGCGAGCCGGTGTCGGGCACACGCCGCGCGTCGACCGACAGCACGATGCACTGGGAACCGAAGCGCTGCGACATCTCGCGCAGGATCTCCGGGTTCGCGATCGCCGCGGTGTTCACCGACACCTTGTCCGCGCCCGCGCGCAGCAGCCGGTCCACATCCTCGACGGTGCGCACGCCACCGCCCACGGTGAGCGGGATGAAGATCTGCTCGGCGGTGCGGGTCACCACGTCGATCATGGTGCCGCGATCACCGCTCGAGGCCGTGACGTCGAGGAAGGTCAGCTCGTCGGCGCCCTGGGCGTCGTAGGCGGCGGCCAGTTCCACCGGGTCGCCCGCATCGCGCAGATTCTCGAAGTTCACGCCCTTGACCACCCGGCCGGCGTCGACGTCCAGGCACGGAATCACGCGTACCGCCAGTGTCATTGCGTCCCTTCCGAATTCTCGTTGCGCTCGTAGGCGCGGTCGACGGCGCTGTCGATCATGTCCAGTAGCTCTTCGTGCACCCCGGGCGCGGCGGCCAGCACCGACCGGGAGGTGATCGACCATTCGTCGCCGCGCAGATCGGTCACCACACCGCCCGCGGCGCGCACCAGCGCCACTCCGGCGGCGTTGTCCCACGGATGGTGCCCGAAGACGACCGCGCCGCCGAGCACCCCGGACGCGGTGTAGGCCAGGTCGATGCCGGTGGATCCGTGCATGCGCACCCGGCTCGACAGCCGGCTCAGCGCGCCCAGCAGGTCGAAGCGGAACCGGCCCGGGATCCGGCCGTGGGCGTCGATGTTGAACGCGCCGAAGCCGATCATCGCCTCCGCGAGACGGCCGGGTTCCAAGGGCGGCAACGGTTTTCCGTTGAGCAGCAGCGGCCCGCCGGCCGCCGCGGCGTACCGGCGGTCCAGCAGCGGCAGCCAGGTCAGACCGAGAACGGGCTGCCCGTCGGCCACCAGCGCCAACAGCATCGCCGACAGCGGATGGCCCGCGGAGTAGTTGAAGGTGCCGTCGATGGGATCGAGCACCCAGGCGGTGCCCGAGCTCAGTTCCGGCCCGCCGAATTCCTCGCCGTGCACCGGGATTCCGGTGCGGTCGGCCAGTTGCTGCGACAGGGTGCGCTCGAGCTCCAGATCCAGTGCGGTGGCGAAGTCGCCGCGGCCCTTCTGGACCGCGCTCGGCGCCCCCAACCCTTCGACGAAACGCGGTGCCGCACCGTCCAATATCTCGCTCGCCGTCGCGAGCAGCGCGGCCGGGTCGGAGACGGCGGAGGTCACGTCAGCGAACCGCGTCCAGCGCCTCGGGCAGCGTGAAACGCCCGGCGTACAAGGCTTTTCCGACGATCGCGCCTTCCACCCCGTCGGACACCAGCCCGGAGATGGCACGCAGATCGTCGAGAGTGGAGACACCGCCGGAGGCGATCACCGGCGCCTCGGTGGCCGCGCACACCTGCCGCAGGATGTCGAGGTTGGGCCCCTGCAGCGTGCCGTCCTTGCTCACGTCGGTGACCACGTAGCGGGCGCAGCCGTCGCGCTCCAGGCGTTCGAGCACCTCCCACAGGTCACCGCCGTCGCTGACCCAGCCACGGCCCCGCAACCGGTAGTCGCCGTCGATGATCCGAACGTCCAGCCCGACCGCGACCCGATCGCCGTATTCGGCGATGGCGCGGGCGCACCACTGCGGATCCTCGAGTGCCGCGGTACCCAGGTTGACCCGGGCGCAGCCGGTGGCCATCGCGGCCTTCAGCGAGTCGTCGTCGCGGATCCCGCCGGACAGCTCGACCTTCACATCCAGCTCGCCGACGACCTCGGCGAGCAGTTCGCGGTTGGAGCCGCGCCCGAAGGCCGCGTCCAGATCCACCAGATGCACCCATTCGGCGCCGGCCTCCTGCCAGGCCAGCGCGGCATCGCGGGGCGCGCCGTAGCTGGTTTCGCTGCCGGCCTCCCCCTGAACCAGGCGCACGGCCTCACCATTGGCGACATCGACGGCGGGTAGCAGCACAAGACTCACGTGTGCAGCCTACTGGCTACCGGTTGGCGTCGCGGTGCCGGGATGGCGCAAATGGGACGCCGGTCACTGCCTGCGGGGAGGCGCATCACACGTTTGAACTGGACAACGCCGGGCAATCCGAAGACTGCGTGTGTCACTGTGCGCAGGAGGTCCGGACCGACGGTCTCCGCGTACGTACCCTGGGTCGGGGGCACGTACTGCCATCGTTGTCGACGAAGAGGATCTTCACCCATGTCGCGGATCACGTTGCGGCCCATCATGTTCGCGTTGTCGTGCGGGGCCGCAGGCGCCGCGATGCTCGTGCCCCCGACGGCAGTGGCCGCGCCCACCGACCCGATTCAGTTGGCGGCCTGCGACTTCGGGCGACAGTTCACGACCTACGACTGGGCGGGCTACGACGATTACGACCGCCGGGTCCTGGAGTTGTCCACCGGCGCGTTCCACGACCAGTTCGCCGCGTCCGCGCCCGATCGGCAGGCGCACGTGACCTCGGTGCACGTCCGCTCCGAGGCCAACTCGGTGGAATGCCGCACCGATGTGGCCGACCCGGAACATTCGCAGGTCGTGGTGACCGTGGATCGATCCGAGCGCAGCGATGCCACGCTGGGCCTGCCCCGCCCCGAACGGTCCCAGCTGCGGGTGTTCCTGGACAACGTCGACGGCCGCTGGCTCGCCGGGCGGGTCGACACCCTGCCGCCGCAGACGTAGCCCTACAGCCCCTACAGCGAGCCGACCCAGTTGCGCAGCAGCTGCGCCCCCGCGTCGCCGGACTTCTCCGGGTGGAACTGGGTGGCGCACAGCGGCCCGTTCTCCACCGCGGCGAGGAACGGGCCGCCGTGTTCGGCCCAGATCAGTTTCGCCGGGGCGATGGTGCCGTTGTCGTCCCATTCCCACTTCTGCGCCGCGTAGGAGTGCACGAAGTAGAAGCGCGTCTCGGGATCCATCCCGGCGAACAGGACGCTGTCGGCGGGCGCCTGCACGGTGTTCCAGCCCATATGCGGAAGTACCTGCGCCGGAAGCCGTTCCACCGTGCCCGGCCACTGCCCGCAGCCCTCGGACTCGACCCCGAATTCGACCCCGCGCTCGAACATGATCTGCATGCCCACACAGATGCCGAGCACCGGACGGCCGCCGGCGAGACGGGTGCCGATGATCCGCTCCCCCCGCACCTGGGTCAGTCCGGCCATACACGCGGCGAAGGCGCCGACACCGGGCACGACCAGGCCGTCGGCGTCGAGCGCGGCCTGAGGATCGGCGGTGACGGTGACCTCCGCGCCGGTGCGGGCCAGCGCGCGCGCCGCGGAATGCAGATTGCCGGAGCCGTAGTCCAGCAGCACAACCGATTTCACAGCGTTCCCTTCGTGGACGGCACACCGGTGACCCGGGGGTCGGGTTCGACGGCGGCGCGCAAAGCCCGTGCGACTGCCTTGAATTCGGCCTCGGTGATGTGGTGCTGGTCGCGGCCGTACAGCACGCGCACGTGCAGCGCGATGCGGGCGTTGAGGGCGATCGATTCGAAGACGTGCCGGTTCAGCACCGTGGAATACGAGGCACCGGGACCGGCGCTGGGAATCACGGTGTGCAGCAGCCGTTCCGGCTCGCCGTCGTGGACGCAGTACGGGCGGCCGGATACGTCGACGACGGCGTGGGCGAGGGTTTCGTCCATCGGGATGTAGCAGTCGCCGAAGCGGCGGATGCCCTTCTTGTCGCCCAGCGCCTCACCGAGCGCCTGCCCGATGACGATGGCGGTGTCCTCGACGGTGTGATGGGCCTCGATCTCGATATCGCCCTTGGCCTGCACGGTCAGATCGAAGCTGCCGTGCTGGCCGAAGGCGGTGAGCATGTGGTCGTAGAACGGGACGCCGGTGGATATGTCGGTCCGGCCCGTGCCGTCGAGATTCAGCTCGACCACGATGCTGGATTCGCGGGTGGTGCGTTCCACCCGGGCGGTTCGATTCATACTCGCTTCCGTACTCATCGGGAGATCACCTCGGTGGCCACCAGCATCTCGCTCACGCGCAGGAATTCGTCGTTCTCGGCGGCCAGTCCGATGGTGGTGCGCAGATAGCCGGGAATGCCGACGTCGCGGATCAGCACGCCCTCGTTCAGATAGCGCTGCCAGGTGCGGGGTGCGTCGGCGAAGTAGCCGAACAGCAGGAAGTTCGCATCCGAGGTCACCACCTCGAACCCCATCTCGCGCAACGCCGTCGCCACCCGTTCCCGCTGCGCGGCGAGTTCGGCGACACTGGCCAGGGTTTCGTCGGCGTGGCGCAGCGCGGCGCGGGCGGCGGCCTGGGTGACCACCGACAGGTGGTACGGCAGCCGCACGAGCAGCATCGCCTCGATCACCGCGGGCGCGGCGACCAGATAGCCGAGCCGCCCACCGGCGAAGGCGAAGGCCTTGCTCATGGTGCGGCTGACCACCAGCTTCGCCGGATATCGGTCGATGAGCGCGAGCGCGCTGGGCGCGGCGGAGAACTCGCCGTACGCCTCGTCGACCACCACGATGCCCGGCGCCGCCTCGAGCAGACGCTCCAGATCGGCGAGGGCGATCGAATGCCCGGTCGGGTTGTTCGGGCTGGTCACGAACACCACATCGGGGCGGCGGTCGGCGATCACCGCGGCCGCGTAGTCGATGTCGAGGGAGAAGTCGCTGTTGCGCTCGGCCTCGATCCACTCGGTGTCGATGCCCTCGGAGATGATCGGATGCATCGAATACGAGGGCACGAAGCCCAGTGCGCTGCGGCCGGGACCGCCGAAGGCCTGCAGCAGCTGCTGCAGAATCTCGTTGGATCCGTTGGCCGCCCACACGTTCGCCGTCTGCACGGCGACGCCGGTCTGACGGGTCAGGTACGCGGCCAGGTCGGTGCGCAGCGCGACCGCGTCGCGATCGGGGTAGCGGTGCAGGTCGACGGCGGCGGCGCGAATGGATTCGGCCACGTCGTCGATCAGCGCGCGGCTCGGCGGATGCGGATTCTCGTTGGTGTTCAGCTGAACCGGCACCGCCAGTTGCGGTGCGCCGTACGGGATCTTGCCGCGCAGGTTCTCGCGCAGCGGCAGATCGTCGAGGGTCGCCGCGGCGCCCGGGATATCGGCGGTGGCGGTCATGACAGGGCCTCGAAACGCACCTGCACGGCTTGACCGTGCGCCGGCAGATCCTCGGCGTTGGCCAGGGAGACCACGTGTCCGGCAACGTCTTTCAACGCGGCTTCGCTGTATTCGACGACATGGATACCGCGCAGGAAGGTCTGCACGCTCAGCCCCGAGGAGTGGCGCGCGCACCCGGCGGTGGGCAGCACGTGATTCGATCCGGCGCAGTAGTCGCCGAGGCTCACCGGCGACCACGCGCCGACGAAGACCGCACCCGCGCTGCGGACCCGTCCGGCGACGGCGGCCGCGTCGGCGGTCTGGATCTCGAGGTGTTCGGCGGCGTAGGCGTTGACCACCCGCAACCCCTGCTCGACATCGTCGACGAGCACGACGCCGGACTGCTTGCCGGACAGCGCCTCCGACACCCGCTGCCGGTGCTTGACCACCTCGAGCTGGGTCGTGATCGCGGCGTCGACCGCATCGGCCAGCGCCGCGCTGTCGGTGACGAGCACGCTGGCGGCGAGCACATCGTGTTCGGCCTGGGAGATCAGATCGGCGGCCACGTGTGCCGGGTCGGCGGTGGCGTCGGCGAGGATCGCGATCTCGGTGGGGCCGGCTTCGGCGTCGATGCCGACGAGGCCGCGGCACAGCCGCTTGGCGGCGGTGACGTAGATGTTGCCCGGGCCGGTGATCATGTCGACGGGCGCGAGCTGCGCGCCGTCGGTGTCGGTGCCGCCGTAGGACAGCAACGCGACCGCCTGGGCGCCGCCGACGGCCCACACCTCCTCGACGCCGAGCAGTTTCGCGGCGGCGAGAATCGTCGGATGCGGCAGTCCGCCGAACTGCGCCTGCGGCGGCGAGGCCACCACCAGCGAGTCCACGCCCGCGGCCTGCGCCGGGACGACGTTCATGACGACACTGGACGGGTAGACGGCATTGCCGCCGGGCACGTAGAGACCGACGCGCTCGACCGGCACCCAGCGTTCGGTGACGGTACCGCCGGGCACCACCTCGGTGGTGGTGTCGGTGCGGCGCTGATCGGCATGCACCTTGCGGGTGCGTTCGATGGCCACCTCGAGCGCCGCACGCACGGCCGGATCCAGCTCGGCGAGGGCTGTGTCGAGTTCAGCGGCCGGGACCCGCACGCTCGCCGGGGCGATGCCGTCGAATTTCGCGCTGAATTCCTGCGCCGCCTCGACCCCGCGATCACGGATCGCCTCCACCACCGGCCGCACATGATGCAGCACCGAGTCCACGTCCACTCCCCCGCGCGGCAGGGCCGCGCGCAGTTCGGCAGCGGAGGGCGTACGTCCGCGCAGATCCACGCGGGCGAGCTCGATGCGGCTAGTCATAGCGGTGTGAAATCCTTGTCTGTCCGGCCGGTCTGTGCTGGTCATCACATCGAAGCGAAAGCTCCGGACCGCCTACCAGCCTATCGGGTCGGCGCCAGTGGATATCCGCCGCCCGAGCCGGATGCGGCGGCACGCCCCCACCCCCGGCCCCGGCCGCGGCGACTCGTTCCGGCACCAGGCGATACAGCGGCACCGGCTCGGCCAGGATCACGTCCGGGACCTCGGCGATATTGCGGAAGTGTGGCGTCGCGAGACTGGCCTCGAGGGCGTCGGGCCCATGCCGGCGCCCCACCACCATGCGGGCCGGCCGCAGCAACACGTACGGCCCGGTCTTCGCCGACTGCGCGACGACCCTGATCAGGCGTTGATCGCTTACACGGTCGAGCCCGACTCGCCGAGCGCGACCGCTTCGCGCCTACTCGCCGACTGGCCGGCCGAGACCGAAACCGCTGCGCAACAGCGGCATTCGCGATCGGCGGCCGCTGCGGCGGATCACACGCCGTGACGGCGGCGCAGCGTCGCCACTCCCTCACCGGAGAGGTCTTCCAGGGCGACGGGGCGGCCCACCACGGCCAGCGCCAGCGCCTCGCCCGGCCCGCGGACTTCCGGGCCGGCGCCGGCGGACCACTCCACGTCGGTGGCAACGAAGCGCAGGCCGCGGGTGTATTTGCGCGGGCCGGCGAACGGGTCGGGATGGCGCAGCACCGCGACCAGGCGGTCGGCGGGGATCGTGCGGGGCCGGCCGAGCGGACGGCGGATGTCCTGCTGATGCACCAGGATGTCGGCCAGGCCCAGGCTCGGCCACTTGCCGGTGATGCGCTGTCCGGAGTTCTCGAATCGCTCGATGAGCTGCGCCGGAGTGAGGTCGCGCACCCGGTCGACGAGACCGTTGTTGACCCGGTCGGTGTTCAGCCGGTGGCCGAGGGCGAAGCGGGCGTAGCCCAGCAGGGAGATCTCGTCGTAGAGCAGGTGCCCCACCACATCACGCACCCGCCACCCCGCGCACAGGGAGGGCGCCTCCCATTCGTCGTCGCTCAGATCACGCAGAAGCGTAATCAGTTCGGCCCGTTCGTCGTTCAGCAGCTGCCGAGTGCTCACGCCTCGACCCTACCGGGGGCACACCGGGCGTGACAGCTACCGCGGACGGATCGACGCCTCCGCCCGTGGGCGGAGGCACCGCACGCGGCGGAATCAGTGGGTATCGCTGTCGATCAGCAGCTTCCCGCTGCTGCCCACCACGACGCGGAGTTCGATCGACCTGGACTGACCGCCGTAGGTGATGCTGGCGACCGACATATCCACCGAGCCGTCGGAATTGGCGCTGCTGCCGCCGCCGCGCGCGCCCTCGATGGTGTTGTACGCCGTGATCTGGTTCTGCTTCCAGTAGGTCGCGAACGCCTGCTGGCTGCCGTACACCTGCTGCGCCGCGGGAGTGAGCAGATTCCACGCGGTGCCGGTGTTCTGGTCGACGAGGGCGTCGTAGAAGTTCTGGATGACACCGGCCGCCGAGCCGACATCCGTCTTCCCGGCGCTCTTGGTCTGTCCCACGGCCGCGACGCTCTGCGTCGAGGTACCCGCCTGCGCGGTGGCGGTCGCCGCCGGCGAATGTGCCTGCGAGCCCGGCGATTCCGTCTTGGCGCCGCCGAACATCAGATACAGCGCCGCGGCGACGATCACCAGACCGGCGGCGAAACCACCGGCGAACACCCACGGCTTCGCATTGCGGGTCGGCGCGGGCTCGGCAGCCGGGGGCACCGGATGGGAGCGGGTGGGATGCGCCGCGGCCGCGGCGGGCCGCACCGGCTGCATCTCCGGCTCGGAGAGCACCGCCGCGGTGGCCATCATCTCCGCGGTGGAGATATCCGCCTGTGCCGCGCGGCGATCCAGTGTGCGGGTGGCCTGCCGGCGACCACCGCCGCGGTGGGTGGCCAGCATCCGGGTCGATTCGGCATCGGCGGCCTGATCCGCGAAATCGGCCAGCTGATCGCGCACGTCGGTCATGCTCGGCCGGTCCTCCGGCTCGAAGCTCAGCAGATCCAGCAGCAGATCGGTGAGCGGGCCGGCGTTGCGCGGCTGGCTCAGCTGACCGTTGGCCGCGGCGTACAGCAGCGCCAGCGGATTCGGATTGGTGCCGTAGGGCGGTTCTCCCTCGAGGGCATGGAAAAGCGTTGCGCCCAGGGCGAATACGTCGGCGGCCGGGCTGGGTTCCGCCCCGCGGGCGACCTCGGGAGCCAGATAGGCGGCGGTGCCGGAGATCAGGCCGGTGGCGGTGAGGTTGACGTCACCCTTGGCCTTCGAGATACCGAAGTCGGTGATCTTCACGGTGCCGTTGTCGCCGAGCAACACGTTGCCGGGCTTGATGTCTCGGTGCACGATGCCGGCGCGATGGGCGGCCACCAGCGCCGAGGCGATCTGCTCGCCGATGCGCGCCACCTGGAGCAGCGGCAGCGTCCCCTGCGAGGACAGCACCACGGCCAGGCTCTGCGACGGCAGATATTCCATGATCAGGCAGGGATCGCCCTCGTGGTCGGTGATATCGAAGACCACGATCGCGTTGGGGTGCTGGAAGCGGGCCGCGTTGCGGGCCTCCCGAGACGCGCGCTGACGCACGATCTCTTTCTCACCCGGCGGCAGACTGGGCTGGGTGAGGATCTGCTTGATCGCGACCGACCGTTCGAGTCGTTCGTCGACGGCACGCCAGACGACGCCTGTGCCGCCGCTACCAATCCGCTCGACCAGGCGGTAATGCCCTGCGATCACTTGGCCGGTTTCGATGGCACTACTCCGAGTTTCTCCGCGATCCGTGACTTACCGCGCGCGGGGTCAGGTCCCGCGCGTGTTCCCGGACGAGTGTAGCGGGCGTGACGGGCCGCTTTGACGCCGGAGCGAGATCTGTGCGGAATATGTGTGACCACCATGCGATGCGGTCGAGATCACTCCGCTATACAGCGAGAGTATATGTGACGAACTTCACTCGATCGCGGGGCATGCTACTACTGATTCCGCAGGAAACGTCCGGCCGCCTCGACCGCCGGCGTCGAGCTGCCGGCATCGGCGACGAACACCGCCAGTGCCAGATCGCCGTCGATGCCGACGAACCAGCCGTGCGCGTGGGTGTCGTCGATGTATTCGGCCGTGCCCGTCTTGCCGAGCATGCCGGGAATGTCGGCGAGACTGGTTGCCGTGCCGTTCGTAATCGTCTCGCGCATCATGGATTTCACCTGATCGAGTACCGGCGCGGGCACCGGCTCCGGCGTCCGGTCCGCGGTCCCGGGCGATCCCGCCACGATGGTGGGCGCCGGCATCGAACCGTGGGCGACGGTCGCGGCGACCAACGCCATGCCGAACGGCGACGCCGTCACCCGGCCCTGGCCGATGCCCTCCTCGACCCGCAGCGCGGAAGTGTCTGCGGTGGGCACCTTTCCGGTCACCGTGGTCATGCCGGGGGCGGTGAAGTCCACACCGAGGCCGAGTTGCGCGGCCGCGCGGGTCAGCCCATCGGGCGGCAGGTTCACCGCCAGCCGTCCCATGGTGGTGTTGCAGGACCGCGCGAAAGCGGTGTGCAAGGCGACGGTGCCGAGGTCGAAGTTGTTGTCGTTGGGGATCTGCCGGCCCTCGATGTTCTCGGTGCCGGGGCAGGCGAGCATCGTGTCGGCGGTGACCTGCCCGGCCTGCAACGCGGCCGACACGGTGACCGTCTTGAAGGTCGAACCCGGCGGGTACAGCCCGGTCAGCGCGATCGGCCCCTGCGCGTCGGCGGGCGCGTTCTGCCCCACGGCGAGAACGTCACCCGTGGACGGTCGCAGCACCACCATCGCGGCCGGAGTCGGGATCGGCGCGAGCGCCGCCTCGGCGCGGCGCAGCATTGCGGTGTCGAGAGTGGTCCGGATGTCGGCGACGGGTTTCGGGTCCTGTCCGCCCACGGTGTGGACGCCGTCGGAGGCCTGCGCGCGCACGGCCCAGCCGGCCGCGGCGTCGGTACTGTGCTGCCAGAGGTCGCTCACGCCGGACAGGGCCGGTGAGGTCAGCGTCTTGTCGACGGTGAGCAGCCGGGTCTGCGGTGCCAGCGTGACGTTCGGCAGCCCGGCGAGCCGATCCTGCACCGGGGCGAGATCATCGGCCCGCAACGCGATCGCGGTGACGGGTTTGCCCTGCGCCTTGTCCATGTCCTGGCGCAGGCTCGCCGCGGTGATACTCGGATCGATCGGTCCCAGTACGGCCGCAACGGCATTCGGGTCGGCGCCGGGCGCCAGTTGCACCAGGGTGACGACCTGCTGGGTCATCAATTCCGCGCCGTCGCGGTCGAGCACGCGCGCGGCCGGTTGCGGGGCCACGGTGTCGTAGGACAGCGGCCCGGTCTCGAGGCCGGGCGCCACGGTGGCCGGATTCCACCGGACCTTCCACTGGTCGCCGGATTCGTCGGCGGTGCCGGTGGTGGTGTAGGTCCACTGATTTCCGGCCGTGCCGAAGGTCCAGGTGGTGGCGAGGCCGAACGTCGCGTGGTGGTCGGACCGGTCCACCGAGTGCACGTCGACGCGCACCTTCTTGCCGAGGCTGTCGAAGAGGGCGCCGAGGGTGGTCGTGGCCTGCGCCGGATCGCTGGTCACGGCGGCAGCGGCGGCGGGATCACCGTGACTCAACGCCTCGGCGAAGGTGTGCACGCTGCGGTCGAGCCGGTCGGCGGAACTGTCTCCGGAACAGGCGGCGGCAGCGAGAATCGGGGCGGCGAGCAGGGCGAACAACTTCGATCCGGTGCGCACGCGGCCGACACTACCGCCGCGCGCCGCCGCGGTGCGGTAATCGCCCGCCCCGCGCGGGCCGCCGTTCAGCGGCGCAGCCACTCCCCCGCCGCCAGTGTCGCCGCGTCCGCGTCGTCGAGTTCGATATCGAATTCGGCCGCCAGGATCTTCGGCAGATCGGCCGGCGGCAGATCGCGGGTGTGCGAAGTGCCGTCCGGATATTCGGTGATCCAGGTGGTGTTGTCGATGACGTCGTGCCGGTCCGGCCGGAATCGCTGCACGTACGGCCGGGTCACGAACGGCGAGCGCGGGGATGTGGAGACGAAGTGATTGCCGACCGCGTAGTCGATGCGGTACTGCGGATTCATGGTGAAGCTGTAGCGGTCGATCCAGCCGTCGCGGGCGAAGTGATGCAGCACCCACAGCTGCGAATCGAGTTCGCCCAGCGTGCGTTCCAGCCGGAATCGCCAGTCGCCGGCGCGCACCTCCCCCGCATCGGGATTCAGCTCGAGCGGGGCCAGCGGCCCGGAACCGAAACCGACATCGCACAGCCACACCCGCTCGTCGTCGGCGGTGGTCACACGCAGCAGGGCGTGCGTCGCCGGGCGGATCTCACCGCCCGCGCCCATACTCACGCGCCCGTGTAAGCCGGTGACGCCGAAGCCGATCCGTTCCAGCGCGGCGGCGAACAGGCCCACGTTCTCGTAGCAGTAGCCGCCGCGGCGGGATCGGACGATCTTGTCCTGCAACGACGGAAGATCCAGCAGCACCGGACGTTTCAGCACCGGTTCGATGTTCTCGAACGGGATGGTGGTGGTGTGCGCGTACTGCAGCGCGCGCAGGGTGTCGAGGGTCGGCGCCGGCGTTCCGGTGAAGCCGATGCGGGCGAAATACGCCGGCAGATCCAGTGCCGCACCGTCCCAGTTCGAGACCGGGGCCGGGTTTTCCGTCATGAGTTCTCCTGTGTGGTCTCGCGTCCGGAGGGCGCGCCGCCGCCCGCGTGCAGGGTGCGGTCTCGGTGACCGTCGTTCGCCTCATGATCAACGACAACGTGTCCCACATCCTTCCCACTACTGCCGGTGCGGATGTCGTCCTCGACGCCGACCCAGCAGGCTAGGATTCGCCCATGCGTTCGATTACGGTCGCTCAGCGACGCGCGCGGCTGACGCGGCGGCATCGGCTCGCTGTCGAATCCCGAGGTACCGATCCCGCGGCTATCGCCGATTCGATGGTCGCCCTGCACGCCACCGATCCCGCGACGGTGTACCTCGCGGTCTGCGCCCGCACGCGGGGCCTGGCTCCGGCGGACGTGGAGCGCGCCCTCTACGAGGATCGGTCGCTGCTGCGGCTGCTGGCGATGCGCCGGACCATGTTCGTCGTGCCGGTCGGCCTGGTTCCCGTCCTGCAGGCCGCGGTGGCCGACGCGCTCGCGATCAAGCAGCGCCGCGCCTACGGGAAGTATCTGGCCCAGGCCGTCGAGGGCGATATCGATGCCTGGCTGGCCGACGTGGCCGACGAGACCCATCGCGAACTGCTGGCCCGAGGCAGCGCGACCGGCGCGCAACTGTCGGCCGCCGTGCCCCGGCTGCGCACCCAGGTCGACACCGCACCCGGCAAGCCGTATTCGAAACCCACCAACATCACCACCTGGGTGCTGCTCATCCTCGGGTGCGACGGGCTGATCGTGCGGGGCCGTCCCAACGGCGGCTGGACCAGCAGCCAGTACACCTGGGCGCCGCGCGAGGCATGGCTACCCGCCGACGCCGAGCCGATCGCACTCGACGCGGCGCGCGCCGAACTGGCCCGCCGCTGGCTGCGCAGCTTCGGACCGGCTCCCGTCGACGATCTGACCTGGTGGACGGGGTGGACGAAAACGGATGTGCGCAAGACGCTTTCGAGTCTCGACCTCACCGAAGTCGACCTCGACGGCAGGCCCGGAGTGATGCTGTCCGACGATCCGGATCCCGAACCCGAAACCGAACCGTGGGCGGCGCTCCTGCCGGCCCTGGATCCGACTCCGATGGGCTGGCAGTCGCGCGACTGGTTCCTCGGCCCGCACGCCCCGGCCCTGTTCGACACCAACGGCAATATCGGCCCGAGCATCTGGGTGGACGGCCGCATCGTCGGCGGCTGGGCTCAGCGCGCCGACGGCGAGATCGCCTGGCGGCTGCTGGAGGACGTCGGCGCCGACGCGAAAGCGCTGATCGACGCCGAGGTCGAGCGCACCGCCGCCTGGTACGGCGACGTGCGCGCCGTCCCCCGCTTCCGCACCCCGCTGGAGCGCGAACTCACCAGCTGATCCGCCTCACATGTCCAGGCCGAGATCCAGCACCCGCACCGAATGAGTGAGGGCACCGACCGCCAGATAGTCGACCCCGGTGCGCGCGTAGTCGGCGGCGGACTCGAGGGAGAGCCCGCCGGAGGATTCGAGTTTCGTGCGCGGCGAGCGGCTGTTGCGGCGCTGGACGGCGGCCTGGGTGGCCCACAGCGGGAAGTTGTCCAGCAGCACCAGTTCCACATCCTCGGCGAGGACGGCGTCGAGCTGATCGAGGCTGTCGACCTCGACCTCACATTCGATATCGGGATCCAGTTCGCGCACCGCACGCAGCGCGGCGACCACCGATCCGGCGGCCACGACGTGGTTGTCCTTGATCAAGGCGGCGTCGCCGAGGCCCATCCGGTGGTTGACGCCACCGCCGACGCGCACCGCATACTTCTGCAGCGCACGCAGCCCCGGCAGGGTTTTGCGGCTGTCGCGGATGCGGCACTCGGTGCCCTCGACGGCGTCCACCCAGGCGGCGGTGGCGGTGGCGATTCCGGACATGTGGGTGACCAGGTTGAGCATGGTGCGCTCGGCGGTCAGCAGCTGCCGGGTCGGCGCGACGACCGTCAGCACCGCGTCGCCCGGGCCGACGCGGGTGCCGTCGGCGACGCGATCGGTCACCTCGTAGTTCCCGGCGCCGATCACCTCGTCGAGCACCAGCAGCCCGACGTCGATGCCGGCCACCGTGCCCGGCTGGCGTGAGACCATCGCGGCCTTGACGGTCGCCTCGGCGGGAACCGTTGCGGCCGAGGTGATGTCGGGCCCGTAGCGCAGATCCTCGTCGAGGGCGGTGCGGATCAGGGTGCGCAGCTCCCCTGGGTCGAGTTGCGGGTCCAGTGCCATCATCTACTCCTCAGCAGGTGGTGCGTGGCGGCGGTCATCGGGTGCTCACCGCCGGCAGCGGGTCCGCGGCGGGGAGCGGATCGGCGACGACCTGCGGGCGGCCGTCGTCACCGAGCCGGATCGCGACGCTGCGCCGCAACTCCTCGCGCGGATCGGGATAATCGGAACGGGTATGGCAGCCGCGGCTTTCGGCGCGGGCGGTGGCCGCGAGGAGCAGGGTCCGCGCGGTCAGGGTCAGGGCGGCGTCCTCCACCGCGGCCAGCACGCCGGACTGTTCGCCGTGGAGCCGCGAAACCGCCTGCACTGCGGCCGTTTCCGGCGCGGCGGGCGCGCGGCCGCCTCCGTCGTCCACGGGATCGGACGGCTCCGCGCCGGGAACCCCTGGTGTCACAGCGCCTTCCGTAGCATCCGCGGCCTCGGATTTCCCGGATCCGCCACCGCGCAGATGCAGGACGCGCAGCATCGCCCCACGCAGCCCGTCACCGTCGCGCACCACGCCGGCGTGTGCCGACATCAACTGTTGCAGGGCGGTGCGGTCGATGCGCGGCAGCGACAGCTCCGGCACCGCGGTCACCTCCGATGCGGAGGAGGTCCGCTCGGCCGCCGCGGCACCCACTCGCTCGCCGACGACCAGGCCCTCGAGCAGGCTGTTCGATGCCAGCCGATTCGCGCCGTGCAGACCGGTGCGCGCCACCTCGCCGGCCGCGTACAGACCGGCGACGGCGGTGCGCCCGTGCGTATCGGTGACGACCCCGCCGCACTGGAAATGCGCGGCCGGCGCGACCGGGATCAGGTCGGCACGCGGATCCAGGCCCGCGGCGCGGCACGAGGTGGTGATCGTCGGAAACCGTTGTGCGAAACCGTCGATCGCGCGGGCGTCGAGATACACGTGATCGGTGCCGAGCTGTCGCATCCGGGCGGCGATGGCCTTGGAGACGATATCGCGCGGCGCCAGATCGCCCCGCGGATCGACACCGGCGGTCACCGAATCACCGTTCGAATCGACCAGCACCGCGCCCTCGCCGCGCACCGCCTCGCTGATCAGCGGACGCCGGCCCAGCCCGCCGGGACTGAACAGCACGGTGGGGTGGAACTGCACGAATTCCAGATCGGCGACCAGCGCACCGGCCCGCAGCGCCAGCGCTATGCCGTCGGCCGTGGCCCCGGGCGGATTGGTACTGCAGGCGTAGAGCTGGCCGAGACCGCCGGTGGCCAGCAGGACCGCCGGTGTGTGCACGATGCCGAAACCCTGGTCCGACACCACGATCACACCGCGCACACCGTCGGGCCCGGTGACGATGTCGAGGGCCGCGGTGCCGAACAGTACCGGCAGGCCGGCGGCGTTGAGCGCGCGCTGTACTTCGGCGCCGGTGGCGTCACCACCGGCGTGGATGATGCGGCGAGTGCTGTGCCCACCCTCGCGGGTGCGCGACACCTGGCCGTCGCGGCCGAGATCGAAGACCGCGCCCAGGTCGGTCAGCGCCGCGACGGCATCCCGGCCGCCCGCCACGATGGAGCGCACCGCCTGCGCGTCGCACAGTCCCGCCCCGGCGTCGACGGTGTCGGCGACATGAGAGTCGACGGTGTCGCCGTCCGGCGCGACGACCGCGATCCCACCCTGAGCGTATTGCGTGGACGTATCCGTCGGGCCGCCCTTGCTCAGGGTCAGGACCCGCAACCCCCGCAGCGAGGCGGTGCGGGCCGCGGTCAAACCCGCGACACCGCCACCGATCACCACCAGATCAGCTTCGGCTTCCCAGCCGATCGAAGGCGTCATCATCATCGATCGAACCTTTCCGGCCCGCCCGGAGGCGGGTGCCGGTGCTATTCGCCGCCGCCGGGATTGCCGATGGCGATCATGCGCTGCACCGAATTACGTGCCAGTGCTGCGGTTTCCGGATCGACGTGCACCTCGTCGACGTTGTCGGTCAGGCATCGCAACAGCGCCGCCGGGGTGATCATCTTCATGTACTTGCAGGCGGCGCGATCGTTGACCGCCTGGAAGTCGATGTCCGGCGCGGCCTTACGCAGCTGATGCAGCATGCCGACCTCGGTCGCGACCAGCACCTGCTTCGATTGCGCGTTCTTGGCGGCGTCGATCATGCCGCCGGTGGACAGGATGTGCACCCGGTCGGCCGGGAAGGCACCCTCGCCGGCGAGGTAGAGAGCCGACGTGGCACACCCGCACTCGGGGTGCACGAACAGTTCCGCATCGGGATGGGTGCGGGCCTGTTCGGTGAGCTCGTCGCCGTTGATCCCCGCGTGCACGTGGCATTCACCCGCCCAGATGTGCATGTTCTCGCGACCGGTGACGCGCTTGACGTGCGCGCCGAGGAACTGGTCGGGCAGGAACAGCACCTCGCGGCCGGGATCGATCGACGCGACCACGTCGACGGCGTTGGACGAGGTGCAGCAGATGTCGGTGAGGGCCTTCACCGCGGCGGTGGTGTTCACATACGACACCACCACGGCGCCGGGATGCTCGGCCTTCCACGCGCGCAGCTCGTCGGCGGTGATGGAGTCGGCCAGCGAACATCCGGCGCGCTGATCCGGAATCAGCACGGTCTTGTCCGGGCTCAGGATCTTCGCGGTCTCGGCCATGAAGTGCACACCGCAGAACACGATGGTGTCCTCGGGGACATCGGCGGCGATCCGCGACAGTGCGAGGGAATCGCCGACGTGATCGGCGATGTCCTGGATCTCGGGTAGTTCGTAGTTGTGCGCCAGGATGGTGGCGTTGCGCTCGCGCGCGAGTCGCTTGATCTCGGCCGCCCACTCCGGTGTGGCCTCGACTCCGCCGTAACCGGCCGGACCGTCGACGACCTGCGCTGCGAATGCCTGCGTCGGTGACGCCATGGCATGCTCCTTCCTCATGCGCCCGGCACCCTCACCGGTCGCATCACCCCGGGCCGATTAGCTTCAACCCGGTTTTCGACTTACAATCGAAAACGTGGCCCATAGTAGCACCATTCACGAATCGCTCACCGCGGTGTTCCAGGTTCGTCGCTTCATGGACACCGTCACCGCAGGTCCGGAGGGTGATCGCTCGGTAATTGCGAGCGAACCGGTGGATCCACAGAGTCCGCGCGGCAATCACGGGCGACGCACCGAACTCGGGGTGCTGCTGTGGCAGCGGGCGATGGAACCGCAGACCGGCACCTGGTCGCTGCCCGGCGGCCGGCTACGCGACGACGAGGATCTCGACACCTCCGCCCGCCGTCAGCTGGCCGAGAAGGTCGACGTGCGGGAGCTGTGGCATATCGAGCAGCTGTCCGTCTTCAGTGATCCGCATCGCGTGCCCGGGGTGCGCCGCATCGCCTCGGCCTACCTGGGTCTGGTGCCGCTGACCGCGGACCCGCAACTGCCCGCCGACACCCGCTGGCATCCGGTTTCCGCGCTGCCGAACATGTCGTTCGACCACGGCACCGTCGTCCATCACGCCCGCACCCGGCTGGCGGCGAAGCTGTCGTACACCAATATCGCCTTCGCCCTGGCGCCTTCGACGTTCACCATGTCGACCTTGCGCGAAATCTATTGCACCGCTCTGGGTTACGAGGTCGACACCACGAATCTGCAGCGCGTGCTGAGCCGCCGCAAAGTGATCACGCCGACCGGGGAGACCGCCGCGCCGGGTAAGTCGGGCGGGCGGCCGGCGGCGGTCTATCGGTTCACCGACGACGAGATTCGGGTCACCGACGAATTCGCGGCGTTGCGCCCCCCGGGGTGAGCGGTCTCCGCCGCTGTGTGAGCGGACCGCCCGCGGGCAGCGGGGTCACTGCGAACGATGCGCGCCGACCGCCGCCGACCCCTGTGGTCCGCGCACGGTAGCGTCGGCGGAATGGAATCGCTGATGCACCGGATTCTCGATATCGCGCCGGTGTGGATCTACCTGACGGTGGGCCTGCTCGTCTTCGCCGAGGACGCGATCTTCGTCGGCTTCGTGATTCCGGGCGAGACGGCGGCCGTCCTCGGCGGTGTCGCGGCCAGCCAGGGGCATGTCCTGCTGTGGGTGATGATCCTGCTGGTGGTGGCCGCGGCGATCATCGGCGACTCGGTGGGCTACGAGGTAGGCAAACATTTCGGCAGCCGCCTGCTCGCCGCCTCCTACCTGGACAAGCACCGCGGTCGCCTGGACAACGCTCAGGAGTTCCTCGCCCGCCGCGGCGGCTGGGCGGTCTTCCTCGGCCGCTTCACCGCCTTCTTCCGCGCGGTGATGCCGGCGCTGGTGGGCGCCTCCCGCATGCCCTACCCGAGGTTCCTCTCGTTCAACGCCTTCGGCGGCATCGTCTGGGGAACGACTTTCGTGGTCCTCGGCTACATCGCCGGAAATTCCTACGAGAAGGTGGCGAAGACCGTCGGCCGCGATATGGCGATCGCGGTCGTGGTGATCGTCGTCGTGGCGCTGATCGTGTGGAAGCTGCGGGAACGACGCCAGGAGAAGAAGATCGAATCCGAATACCACGCCACCCACGACGGACGGTGAATCTTCTACCGCCGGCTCACCACTGCCGATCCCGATGCTTGACCGTGCGCCGATAGGTGCGCTTGTTCGCCACCGGCTGCGCCGCAGCGGACCGGCGAAGTTCGTGCCGACGCCGCCATGCGGTGAGATCGGGCCGTTCGAGCTGTTCGGTTGCCGCGCAATCACTTCCGATTCGCGCGTTCGTTCCTGCCATTCGTACACCTCCCCTCCTGGCTGATCCGGCGCAACGGTAACCACCGCGAGCCCGGATCGCCATCGAATAACCGGCGATCCGGGCCGCCGGCAGCGGTCAGCCGGGCCGCGCACGGACGGATCACCCAGTAGCGCAACGCCGTCGGCGCGATTCAGCGCTGCGAATCGGCGTTCTGATAGGACCCGGGCCGATGGTAGGGCCCGTAGGTCACCTCGGAGAGTGGCGTGCGGGGTGCGGGTTCCGCCGTGTCACCGCGGCCGCTCCCGAGGTCCTCGGAGGTGCTCAGCGCCGACAGCAGGAGGATGACCAGTCCGGCGATCAGCGGTTGCAGCAGGAGAGCGGTCCAGCCTTCGACGGTGGGCGCGAGCTCCACGACGGTGTGCACGGGCGGGTTGTGTGAGCGGGGGTGGATCCAGCGCGCGACCTGTTCGCCGAACCACGACATCACCCAGGCCCCGGCCAGCGAACCGATCAGCAGGCTCAACAGCATGATCGGCCCGCGCATCACGCGCCAGCGCCACACCGCGGCGGCGGTGAGCAAGCCGGCCACGAAGCCGACACAGCCGAAGATCGCGACCGCGTCGAAGCGGTGCGCGCTTTCACCGGTGAGCGCCGTACCGCTACCGGGTTCGACGACGAAGACCTTCTCGGTCGGGGCCAGCATGGCCCACACCCCGCCGCCGATGATGCTGACCACCAGCACCGCCGCGACGATTCCCAGCGCCGCGCGCAGCTCGCGCGGTGCGGGAGAGGCTGCGGCGGCGCCGCGGGAGGTCATCAGCGATGGTCCAGGCTGTGGGAATCGATCACCCCGTGCCGGGAGCATTTCGCCCACCAGCCGTCCGGACTCACCTGCACGATCATCCGGCGGCCGCAGTGCTCGCAGTAACGCGGCGGTTCCAGGCCCAGGGCCGCGGCCGCCGGCACCGGATCGTCGAGACCCACGACGATCCGCTTCCCCGTGTACGGGTTGTAGCGCTCTTGCATATCAGGCTGTGGCATCTGGACCACCATTCGCGAAACCCCTTATGAAGTGCAGCTCTCCAGCTGCTCGACAATACCCGAACCGCCGCTGCCGCGGGCGCTCAGAGGGTCTCGTTGAGCGCCTTGATCGGCATCTTCAGATCGGTGAGCAGGTCCAGGTCCGCCTCGGCGGGACGACCGAGCGTGGTCAGGTAGTTGCCGACGATGACGGCGTTGATCCCGCCCAGGATGCCCTGCTTGGCGCCGAGGTCGCCCAGGGTGATCTCGCGGCCGCCGGCGAAGCGCAGGATGGTGCGCGGCAGCGCGAGCCGGAACGCGGCGACGGCGCGCAGCGCGTCGGCCGCGGGCAGCACCTCGAGGTCACCGAAGGGGGTGCCCGGGCGCGGGTTCAGGAAGTTCAACGGAACCTCGTCGGGCTCCAATTCCGCCAGATTGGCGGCGAATTCGGCCCGCTGCTCCAGGGTTTCGCCCATACCGAGGATGCCGCCGCAGCACACCTCCATACCGGCCTCGCGCACCATGCGCAGGGTGTCCCAGCGCTCCTCCCAGGTGTGGGTGGTGACCACGTTCGGGAAGTGCGAGCGGGAGGTCTCGAGGTTGTGGTTGTAGCGGTGCACGCCCATGGCGGCGAGCTGATCGACCTGTTCCTGGTTGAGCATGCCCAGCGAGCAGGCGACCTGGATGTCGACCTCGTTGCGAATGGCCTCGACGCCGGCGGCGACCTGCGCCATCAGCCGCTCGTCCGGACCGCGCACGGCGGCGACGATGCAGAATTCGGTCGCGCCGGTCTTGGCGGTCTGCTTCGCGGCCTCGACCAGGCTCGGGATGTCGAGCCAGGCGGCGCGCACCGGCGACTGGAAAAGACCCGACTGTGAGCAGAAGTGGCAGTCCTCGGGGCAGCCGCCGGTCTTGAGCGAGATGATGCCCTCGACCTCGACCTCGGGGCCGCACCACTTCATCCGCACCTCGTGCGCGAGCTCCAGCAGCGCCTCGAGCTGGTCGTCGCCCAGACGCAGCACCTCGAGGGTCTGCTCCTGCGTCAGTCCGACGCCACGTTCGAGCACCTGCTCACGCGCGGTGGCCAGAATGTCGGTCTTCACGGGTGCCTGCGTCACAGCACGAATCCCTTCTCCCGGCCGGTGCGGCCGTGCAACTTGAACGGTGTTCAGGCTAGGGTAGCGGGGTCAGTGAGTCAAAACATACGAGGGGTAGAAGTGCAGCTACATCGGGCGGATGTGATCGACGGCGCCATCGCCATCCTCGACCAGTACGGGCTCGCCGATCTGACCATGCGCCGCCTCGCCACCGCTCTGCACGTGCAGCCGGGGGCGCTGTACTGGCATTTCCCGAACAAGCAGGCGCTGCTCGGCGCGGTCGCCGACCGCATCCTCACCCCGATGGACGAGCCCGTCGCCGCCGAGGACTGGCCGGGCCAGATCAGCGAACTGGCGCATCGGCTGCGTTCGTGCCTGCTGGCGTATCGCGACGGCGCGGAGGTGGTCTCGGCCACCTACGCTTCCCGGCTGACCACCAGCAAGGGCCGGGAACGCTTGGCCAGTGCGATGATTCGCGGCGGCATGACGCGCGAGGAGGCCGATCTGGCCGCCTACACGCTGCTGTACTACGTACTCGGCGAGACGGTGGACGAGCAGTCGCGGATGCAGATGGACTCCGCGGGCGCACTGGCGGAGGAGGATTCCCCGCTCTACGAGAACACCTCGGCCACCGAGCGGTTCGACTTCGGACTGCAGTTGTTCGTGGGCGGGGTACTGCATCTCCTCGGGAGCCGGGTGCGCTAGCCGGACATTTCGGACGGTAGTATTCGGGACCGTCATCCCCGGCGGCGCGGGAATCCGGTGGGAATCCGGGACGGTCGCGCCACTGTGACCGCGGTGTCCGCTGATGCGGACCGGTGCGGGAGTCAGACCTCGGTCGCCGGGCACTGCTCTGAAAAGGTCGCGTGATGCCTGTGGAGTTCCGGCGATGAACCGCGTCCGGACAACGATCGTCGTTCCCCTGACGCTGGCGTCGCTGCTCGTCGCGATGGTCATGGCGACCGCGTGCGGCGCCGAACCGCTGCCGATTCGAGCGGTGGTCGAGGTGCTGGGCGGACATCTGAGCGGCGGCGGTGCGGCCGATTCCGCCTTCGACACCATCGTGTGGCAGTTGCGGGTGCCGCGCACGATACTGGCCGCCGTGGTCGGCGCGGGACTGGCGCTCGCCGGTGCCGCCATGCAGACCTTGGTGCGCAATCCCCTGGCCGATCCCTATCTGCTGGGTGTCTCCTCGGGCGCGGGGGTGGGCGCCGCAGCCGTGATCACCTCGGGCCTGTTCGCGGCGGCGGGAATCTGGGCGCTGTCGGGCGGCGCGCTCGTCGGTGCTTTCGTCGCGGCGGCAACGGTTTTCGCGATCGCGATGGCGCAGGGCGGATTGACGCCGCTGCGTCTCGTGTTGACCGGAACGGTGCTGGGATCGGCGTTTTCGGCACTGAGCAGCTATCTCATCTTCCGCAGCGCCGATCCGAAGGCCGCGCAGTCGGTGCTGTTCTGGCTGCTCGGCAGCCTGGCCGGGGCGGATTGGACCCGAATCGCGGTGCCCGCCACCGTGGTCGCGGTCGCGGGCGCTGCACTGTTCGCCGTACACGGCTGGCTCGACGCGCTGAGCGTGGGCGCCGATACCGCCGCATCGGTGGGAGTGCCGGTGCGGGCCGTGCGCTACGGGCTGTTCGCCGGGCTGGCGATTCTGGTCGGCGTGCTGGTGGCGGTGTCCGGTGGGATCGGTTTCGTGGGTTTGGTGGTACCGCACGCTGCGCGGATGCTGGTGGGCTCCACCCATCGGCGATTACTACCGGTCGCCGCGCTGTGCGGTGCGCTGTTCCTGGTCGTGGCCGACGCGGCGGCCCGGGTCCTGGTGCGGCCCACCGAAATTCCGGTCGGTGTGCTCACCGGGCTGATCGGCGCACCGGTGTTCCTGCTGCTGATGGGCCGCCGGCCCTACCGGTTCGGTGCGGCATGATCCGCCGTCTCCGGACCCGCGAGCCCGAACCTGTGGACGGAACGCGGCTGTCCGCTGCGAAGGCGGCGGAGTCCGCGCCCGCTGTTCTCCGGGTCCGGCAGTTGGCATGCGGGCCCCGCCACCGGGACGTGCTGACAGGCGTCGATTTCGGCGTCGAGCCCGGTGAAGTGGTCGGCATCGTCGGGCCGAACGGCGCCGGGAAATCCACGCTGCTGCGCACACTGGGCGGACTGCTGCGCCCACGGCAGGGCCGGGTCCTCGTGAACGGCGAAGCGCTGCACGCGATGTCGCCGCGACGGCGCGCGCGCCTGGTCGCCATGGTCGGACAGGACGACCAGCCGCCGGCGGATCTGTGCGCCGGTGAGGTGGTCGCCTTGGGGCGCACGCCGTATCTGCCGCCGTGGGGCGCCGGTAGTCCGGCCGAACGCCGCGCGGTCGGCGAGGCCTTGGCGGCGGTCGATCTCGACGGCTTCGCCGAGCGGCCGGTGCGGCGGATGTCCGGCGGTGAGCGGCAGCGGGTACTGCTGGCCCGGGCGCTGGCGCAGGCGAGTCCGCTGCTGTTGCTCGACGAGCCGACCAATCACCTGGACATCACCCACCGGCTCGCGCTGCTGGATCTGGTTCGGGGACTGCGCCGCACGGTCATGGTCGCCCTGCACGATCTGACCTTGGCCGACCGTTACTGCGATCGGGTGCTGGTCGTACACGACGGATCCGCATCGGATCCGCGCCCACCCCGGGAGGCGTTGAGTTCCGAGGTCCTCGCCACCGTCTTCGGTGTGCGCGCGGCGCGCGTGCGGCATCCGGAGACCGGTGCGACACATCTACTGCTGGAACCGAATTCCGAGGCTGCGGGATGAGGTACCGGCACCGCTGCGGTAACCCGAACCGACCGACGCCGGCCGGGGCCCACCCGCCGCTCGCGGACGTCGGTCATCGCGATTCCGGCACCACCCGGCTCACCGCTGTCGAGAAACGGCGGCGCATACGCCGGCCGTCCACCGTGCACGAACCTCGCCGGCGCCGCGAACCCGGCAGCTGTAGTCCCGAAAACCCTTGGAGGTGGACGATATGCATATTCTGCGTTGGCTCGCCGTCGGGTCGACCGTCGCGTCGTTGGTGGCGTGCGGCCCCGCGCAGCCCTCGGACGGCAACCTGACCCTGACCAATTGCGGTGAACAGGCACGCTTTCCGGCTCCGGCACAGCGCATGTTCGTCAACGACACCAATATGGTCGCGATGACGCTGGCCTTGGGCGCACAGGATTCGGTGGCCGCCGTGGCCGGTCTGCAACAGGACGTCGCGACCCTGCGGCGCCACTACGGTGACGTGGTCGATCGCCTGAACAATGTCGCGCCGACCTCACCGTCGCGGGAGACGGTGCTCGCCCAGCGCCCCGATGTGATGGTGGCCGGCTGGAACTACGGCTACAGCGAGGCCACCGACCTCACCCCGGATACGCTGCGCGCCCACGGCATCGCGCCCTACATCCTCACCGAGAGCTGCCGCCCGCACGCCGGTCAGCGGCAGCGCGGCACCGTCGAGCCGTGGGCGGCGCTGCGCGCGGATCTGTCGAACCTGGGTGCGATCACCGGCCGTCCCGATCGGGCCACCGCACTCGTCGCCGACATCGATACCCGCCTCGATCGATTGCGCGCGGCACCGCGGGCCGCGACACCCCCAACCGTGTTCGTCTTCGACAGCGCGAGCGACACCATCTTCTCCAGCGGCAGATTCGGCGGACCCCAGGCCGTCCTCGAGGCCGCGGGTGCCCGCAACGCACTCGACGATGTGGCCGACACGTGGACGACGGTGTCGTGGGAACGCCTGGCCGCCGCCGACCCGGACGCCATCGTCTTCGTCGACTATCCGGGGCAGAGCTTCGCCCAGAAGGTGGAAGCGCTGCGCGCCAAACCCGGAATCAACCGGCTGCGCGCCGTCACGCACCAGCGGTTTCTCGATCTGCCCTATGTGCTGTGGACGTCGAGCCCACTCAATATCGATGCCGCCGAGCAGGTGCGGGCCCATCTCGAGCGGTGGAACATGCTGCCGCCCTCGGGAATTCGCCCGGCCTTCGACGACGCCGTGCGCTGAACCGCCGATTCACGGCATGCCCATGGACTGCTCGGAGTGCACCAGCCCGATGAACGGCACGACTTGCTGCGCGATCACCGTGTTGTACTCGCGGGGGTGCTGGCGCGGATCGGCGTGGCCCGTGCTGCGGGTCAGTACCACCAGGAGTGTGCCGTCGACACCGCCGACGGTGTCGATCAGTGCGCGATGGGTGTATACGTCGTCCACGACGGAATCCCGGTACGGATTGTGCGGGCGGATGAACACGACGGCCGGGCGGGGTTTGCCGGCCGCCGGTTTCGCCAGCGCGCGCAGGTCGTCGATCGCACCGCTGGCGACGATGGCCTTGAACTGATCTTCGATGAGGCCGTTGCTGGCGGAGTCGGTGTTGAAGATCTTCTGCCGCAGCACATCGGTGACGGTACGGCGCAGCGACGCCGTCCGGATGCCGGGCGGACTGGAACCGTAGTCGACGAATTGGTCACGCCGGGAATAGGTTTCCGCCAGCAGTCGCAGCCCCCGGCTCTCCCGCGTGCCCGGGAACCAGCCGAACCAGCGCAGCAGATCCTCGCCCTGGTCGCGGCTTTCCGGCCGCACCGCGGCCAGGTTGACCGGTGTGCAGTCCAGGATCACCCCCGACAGGGTGCGCGTGCTGTGGGTGTGGATGTGTTTGGCGATCTCGAGGGCGATCACCCCGCCCATGCTGTGGCCGACCAGCACCACCTTGTGGATGCGGGCGGCCTCGGTGACGCGGATGATCAGATCGCTGATGACCTTGGTGTCGATACCGGTGTTGTCGTATCGCACCGCCCACACCGAACCCAGTTGCCGCAGTGAAGGTAACGCGCGCGCGGTATCGGAGGCATCGAGGGAACCCAGGCCGACGAGGTCGAACACCGCGGTGTCGCGGTCGCTCGCCGCGGCCGGGCCGGAGATGGGCAGCACCGCGGGATCGGTGCGCGCCAGCCGTGCCTGCTCGGGGGAAACGTCGTAATGCCAGTACTGCGCGAACACGACCAGCACGACGATCGGGACCAGCGCCGCCCGCAGCAGCACGCGCCGCGTCCGCTCCAGCGTCCGCCAGCGGTGCCCCACACGGGTTTCGGCCAGCCGGGCCCGCCGTCGCGCATCGTCGTAATCCGCGACCGTGGAAGGGTGCCGATCTCGCATGGACATCCCCACCCACTGTAAGGGCGTTCGCGACCGGCGCATCCCCTCCGCGCCGCGCCGCGGTGATACCCGATGTCGATTACTGCTGGTCGTCGAGGAGGTGGCGGGGTGCGGCCTGGCGCCACGAATCGAGGATGATCGCCTCGAGTTCGGCCCGGTCGTCCAGGGCGGCCAGCCGGGCGCGCACCCACGCGTTACCGGCCTCGTGCGCGGCGATCCAGAATTTCCCGGGCTCGGCCACGACCAGTTCGTCGCGGTCGACGATCGGGCAGCGCACCGCCATCGAGGTCTCTGCCTCGGGCAGCGTCAGAAACAGCTTGCCCGCGACGCGGAAAATCGGCATCCCCCAGGCGAATTGCTCCGACGTCTCCGGCAGCGACAGGGCATAGTCGCGGGCATCCTCCCCGGTTGCGCTCATGCCCCGCATCCTGCCAGGCCCCACCGACACGAACCGGGGCGTCGCCGCCACGGCGACTCAGCCGAGGTATCGCCGCATCCAGTCCGCGTGGAACCAGCCGGAGGCGGTATCGGCGAATCGCTCGGGCAGCCACTGTCCGGCGCCCTCGGGAATCACCCCGACGACCTCGACACCGGTGACCTCGGGCAGGTCGGTGCGGTTGCATTCGGAGGCGAGATCCGGTGCGCTCGGCCAGGATCCGATGACCAGTCCCGCGCAGCGCACACCGGCGGCGGCGAGGGCTCGGGTGGTGAGTTCGCTGTGGTTGAGGGTCCCCAAGCCCGCGGCCGCCACCACGAGTACCGGTGCGTCCAGTTTCTGCGCCAGTTCGAGCAGCGTGAACTCCCCGACGCGAACCAGCAGTCCGCCCGCACCCTCGATCAGCGTGAGGTCGGCATCTGCCAGCGAGTCGATTCCGGCCACCGTCTCACCGAGGGTGAGCAACGGTTGCCCGCAGCGGCGAGCGGCCGTGTCGGGGGCCAGCGGTTCGGGATAGCGGGCCAGTTCCAGCGTGCGGGTCACGCCCGACAGCCGCTCGATCACCGCGAGGTCGCCGGGTTCGTCCGGAGCCACGCCGGTCTGTGCGGGTTTGCATACCGCGACCGTGCGCCCGGCCGACCGCGCCGCCGCGGCCAGCGCGGCCGTGACGACGGTCTTCCCGACGTCGGTCGAGGTTCCCGTGACGATCAACCTGCTCATAACGCCTCGCTCCTGTCGTTCCTCGCATCACTCAGGCGGCCTGCGGATCCCGCGCCGCGGTCAGCACCTCGTCCAGCACCGTGGCGATGGTCTCCATCTCGGCATCGGTGAGGTCGGCACGCGCGGTCAGCCGCAGCCGCGAGGTGCCTTCCGGCACCGACGGCGGCCGGAAACAACCCACGCTCAGACCGCGCTCCCGGCACTGCTGCGCGGCGTCGTAGGCGACCTGCGCCTGCCCCAGCACCACCGAGACGACCGCCGAATCCGGTTGCGGCACACCGGCGATGCGCGCGATATCGGCGGCCCGGGTGAGCACTCGCCCGCCCAGCTCCGGTTCCTTGCGCAGCAGCCGCAGGGCCGCATGTGCGGCGCCCACCGCGGCGGGCGCCAATCCGGTGTCGAAGATGAAGGTGCGCGCGGTATCGATGAGGTGCGCGCGTACCCGCTCGTCGCACAGCACGATTCCGCCCTGCGCGGCAAGGGCTTTCGACAAGGTGGCTGTGACGATCAGATCCGGTTGCCCGGCCAGGCCGAGTTCCTGCACCAGGCCGCGGCCACCGTCGCCGCGCACGCCGATGCCGTGCGCCTCGTCGACGATGAGCACCGCACCGTTCGCGCGGACCACCCGATGCAGGTCGGCCAGCGGCGCGAGGTCGCCGTCGGCGCTGAACACCGAGTCGGTGAGCACCAGCGCGCGGTCCTCCGTGCGATGCGACAGCAACCGGTCGACCGCCTCGACATCGCGATGCGGCGCGATCTCCACCCGCGCCCGCGAGAGCCGGCAGGCGTCGACCAGCGAGGCATGGCTGCCGGCATCGGAGACCACCAGCGCGCCGCGCCCGGCCAAGGCGGTGACGATGCCGAGGTTGGCGGCATAGCCGGAGGCGAAGACCAGGCTCGCCTGCGCCCCCACGAAGTCGGCCAGGTCGGCCTCGAATTCCTCGTGCGCGACCGTGGTGCCGGTGACCAGCCGCGATCCGGTCGCACCGGCGCCCCAGGTCCGGACCGCCTCGACCGCTCCCGCGATCACCTCGGGGTGCCGCGAGAGACCCAGGTAGTCGTTGGAGGCGAGGTCGATGAGATCGCTGTGCGCCGGTCGCGCCCGCAGCTGCCGCCGCAATCCGGCGCGCACTCGGTCACCCGCACGCTCGTCCAACCAGCTCAACGGATCCTCGTTCACAGCTCGGAAGCATACTTGAACGCCGTTCAGGACGATTGCGGCGGGGGCCTCGACCAAACCGCACAGGTCAGCGCGGCGGGTTCCAGTCGAGGGCCCGATCGAAGGCACGCAGCATGGCCCAGCCGGGCATCAGCCGCAGCGCGGTGTCGCGAGCCCGGACGGCGGGCGGCCACGACCATTGCGCGACCGTCCCGATCCGCCGCGAGCGATGAGCGAGCGCGCGGGTACGCGGGCGGCGCAGCGAGTCGTAGCCGCGCAATGCGTCCTCGACCTCGCGATCGTCGAGCAGCGCGGCCAGGGTGGCGGCATCCTCGAGGGCGAGATTGGCGCCCTGTCCCATATTCGGCGTCATCGCGTGCGCGGCGTCGCCGAGCAGCGCGACGGGACCGCGCACGAATGTCGGCAGGTCGGGAAGCTCGTAGATGTCGTGGCGCATCACCGATTCCGGCGACACCGCCGCCAGCAGCCGCGGCACCGGATCCGGCCACTCACCGAAACGCCTGTGCACTTCCGCGAATTCGCCGTCTGCCCCGCGCTCACCTTCGGCGGCGTTCACCGCGCCGAACATGTACACCCGGTGGTCGGACAGCGGGACGATGCCGAAAATCTCACCGCTGCCCCATATCTGGCCGCCCTGGCGAAGTTCGGGCCGCGGCGCGGTGACCATCCGCCAGGCGGTGTATCCGGCATAGCGGGGCGGACGGGCGTGCGGACAGACCGCGGCCCGCACGACACTGCGCAGACCGTCGGCCCCGATCACCAGATCCGCCGTTTCCACTCCCCCGGCATACAGAACCCGCGCTCCCCGCCCGCCACATTCGCTCGCCGCGCGCTCCGCGGGCACATCCCGCACCGGCTCCCGCGCGTCCGCGGCGGCATCCGGCATCCGTCCCCCATTGGACGCCCGGATATCTCCGGTGGTGCCACGCGCCTCCGCAGGCTCGTCTTCCGCGGCGTTGCGCCCGGGCACACGCGTTGCCGGCGCCAGGTCGCCGGTGCGGCCGCCGTTTCCCGACGCCGTTGTCTCCCAACTACCTTCGATGTCGATGCCGGTGACGGTGCGTCCCAGGCGCAGCCGGTCGTCTCCGAGTGCGGTGCGCAGAATGTCGAACAGGTCCGCGCGATGCACGGCCACCATCGGGCCGTACCGCTCGGCCATTTTCGCGGTGTCGGTGCGGGTCAGCCAGCGGCCGGAGCGGTCACGGATTCCGCCCTCGGTGTCGGCCATCGCGCGCGAGCGCACCTGCGCCCCCACTCCGATCGCGTCCAGGGCACGTAATCCGTTGGGCCACAGTGTCAATCCCGACCCCGCCTCGCCGATATCGGCGGCCCGTTCCCAGACCTCGACGTCGTGCCCGCCCCGATGCAGCGCGATCGCGGCGGCCATTCCGCCGATTCCCCCGCCGACGACGATCACTCGCAGTGCCCGCATTCCCCACTCCTCGGCTCCTAGGCGTCGGAGTCCAGCCAAACACACCGCGCCCACCACCGCAGGCCACGGCGGGGTCACCCGCCGATGCGCGCATATGCCATCCGGCACAGATCCACCGGTTGCAGCGCATCGGCGCGCTGCCACCAGCCTGCCGGTACGGCCGCCCGGTGACTGATGTGCTCGACCGTGGTGAATCCGTACCGATGCAGGACGTCGTCGAGGGTTTCCGGGGTGAAGGTGCTCAGCCACGGTTCGCCCTGGGCACTGGTGACGGGCTGGACGGATTCGGCGTAGGCGTGTCCGTTGCCGTCGCGCAGGGCCGGATCGAGCATGTACTCCATCACCAGTTCCGTGCCCGGGGCCAGACCGGAGAGGCCGGCCAGCGTGGTGCCGATCGCCTCGGCGGTGAGATACATGCTGACGCCGAGCCAGCTGATGACCGCGGGACGTGCAGGCTCGAATCCGGCATCGGACAAATGCCGCGGCAGATCGTCGCGTTCGAAATCGACGGGTACGAAAACCACCTCCCCGACCGGGCGGATATCGCCGATGGCGAGAATTTCCCTTTTCCACCGCTGGGTGCCGGGATGATCGACCTCGAATACCCGGATCCCCTCGGCCGCATCGCGATATCCGAAACTGTCGAGTCCCGCCCCGAGAACGACATATTGCGCCGCGGCCGATTCCGCGAGGCGCCGTTCGACCCAGTGGCTGCGCACCGTCGCCTGCGCCCGGACCGCGGCGAGCAGCGGATGGTCGCCGTGCTGCAGGTGGTAGCCGATGAGCTCCTCCGCATGCGGGCCGAGCAGGGCGGATGCCATAGTGTCGCGGAACAGATAGGGCTCGCTGTCGATCAGCAGGTGGGCCGCACGGGCCGCGGCCGCCATCATCGCCGTGCGACTGGGTTCGGTGCCGATCATCGAATTCCCTTTCACCGTCCGAAGGAGCCGGTGGATATCACCGCGCGAATGCCGATGATAGACAGGAATTTTCGTGCTCGCTGTCACCATATCACACGAAAATAAATTTCCGATATACGACGAACCGCGCGCCGGAAGGGAATTCGGCTCAACCGGCCGCGGCGATGGCGACCACACCGGCGGCGATGCGGGCGATATCGTCGGCACTGCTGATGAACGGCGGCATGGTGTAGACCAGATTGCGGAACGGCCGCAGCCACACGCCGGCCTCGACGGCGGCGCGGGTCGCGGCGACCATATCGATCGCGTGGTCGAGCTCCACCACCCCGATCGCGCCGAGCACACGCACGTCCACCACGCGCGGATCATCCTGTGCCGCAGCGAGTCCCGTTTTCAACCCCGCTTCGATCGCGGCGACCTCGCCCGCCCAATCCCGCGAGAGCAGCAGTTCCACCGAGGCGACCGCGACCGCGCAGGCCAGTGGATTGCCCATGAACGTGGGCCCGTGCATGAGCCCGCCGTGGGCCGCGCTGACGGTTTCGGCGATGCGGGTGGTGCACAAGGCGGCGGCCAGGGTCATATATCCGCCGGTGATGGCCTTGCCCACGCACATCACATCGGGCGCCACCCCGGCGGCCTCGGCGGCGAAAAGCGTTCCGGTGCGGCCGAATCCGGTGGCGATCTCGTCGAAGACCAGCAGCACGCCGTGCTCGTCGCACAGGCGGCGCAGCTCGTTCAGGTAGCGCGGATGATGGAAACGCATACCGCCCGCGCCCTGCACGACCGGTTCGACGATCACCGCCGCGGTCTCGTGCGCATGCGCGGCCAGCATCCGGTCGAGCTCCGCGACGTAGCCGGGATCGAAGTCGACCGGCGGTACGGGCGCGAAGATCTGCTCGGTCAGCACATCGGTCCACAGCGAATGCATGCCCCCCTCGGGATCGCACACGCTCATCGGGGTGAAAGTGTCGCCGTGATACCCACCGCGCCAGGTGAACAGCCGCCGTTTCTCCGGCTGTCCGAGCGCCCGCCAGTACTGCAGGCACATCTTGGCCGCGACCTCGACCGACACCGAACCGGAATCGCAGAGGAACACCTTGTCCAGACCGTCGGGAGTCAGCTCCACCAGCAGCTGGGACAGCCGCACGGCCGGTTCGTGGGTGAGTCCGCCGAACATGACGTGACTCATCCGCTGCGACTGCTCGAGCAGCGCGGCGTCGAGCACGGGGTGCCGGTAGCCGTGCACCGCCGCCCACCACGAACTCATACCGTCGACCAGTTCGCGGCCGTCGGCCAGGGTCAGGCGGGTGCCCGCGGCCGAGGCGACCACCAGCGGTTCGGTGCTCGCCGGGAAGCCGCCGTAGGGATGCCAGACGTGCGCGGCGTCGAGGGCGGTGATCTGGTCGGCTGTCAGGGCCACGCGGATCCCTTCACGAAATGGTCTTGAACGCCGTTCAAGTTATCACCGCGGCGAATCGGGTGTGCGTGGGGCCGCCGCGCGATATCTTTGACTCGGTCAAAGAACTGCGAAGGGAGGGCCGTGACGATCCCCGCACTCGATCACGACGACGTCGGCGCCGTGCGCGCGTTCAACCGCCGCTACACCCGGTTGATCGGCGTCCTCGAGGAACATCTGCTCGACAGCGACTTCTCGCTCACCGAGGCGCGAATCCTGTTCGAACTCGCGCACTCCGGACCGCTGGGCGTCCGCACGCTGCGCACCGACCTGGGCCTGGACCCCGGCTATCTGAGCCGGATCCTCGCCCGCTTCGAGAGCGCCGGGCTGGTGCGCCGGCACCGCTCCGACTCCGACGCTCGCCTGCAACTCGTCCAGCTCACCGACGCCGGGCGGGCCGCGGCCGACGATCTCGACCGCCGCTCCGCGCACGACATCGCCGCGCTGCTGGCCGGGCACAGCGCCACGGACCGGCGTCGCCTGCGCACCGCGATGCGCACGATCGAACAACTGCTCGACCCGGCCACCGCGGCGAGCCGCGCAGATTCACCCGCGGCGAACGGCGCGAGCGAGGTCCGCCTCCGACGTCCCCGTCCCGGCGACTACGGCTGGATCATCCAGCGCAATGCGGTGCTCTACGCCGCCGAATACGGCTGGGACACCGACTACGAGGCGCTGGTCGCGAAGATCGTGGCCGACTTCCTGGCCGGGCACGATCCGGAGAGCGAGCGGGCGTGGATCGCCGAGGCCGGCGGCGCGGCGGCCGGTGCGGTGTTCTGCGTGCGCGAGGACGACACCACCGCCCGGCTGCGGCTGCTGCTCGTGGAACCGTCGGCGCGCGGGCTCGGCGTCGGCACCGCACTGGTCGAGCAGTGCCTGCGGTTCGCGAGCGAGGCCGGATATCAGGACATGGTGCTGTGGACCAACGATGTGCTCACCGCGGCGCGGCGGATCTACCAGCGCGCCGGATTCGAGCTCGTCGATTCCCGGCCGCACCACAGTTTCGGCGCCGACCTGGTCGGCCAGACCTGGCGGCGCAGCCTGCGGTAACCGCGGTGCCGCGCAACCCGCGCGGACCGTCGGCCGCGGCCGGGCCATCGATAGCCACCGGATTACCGGCCCGGCCCGACCCGGCCCACCCGCACCGGCGGCTCCGGCGCGACGGTTACTGTCGGTATATGGTTCGGCCCGATACATCCGGTGAGATGACGCCTCTCGGCGTCTGGCCGGGTGCCGCCTATCCGCTGGGCGCGACCTACGACGGCGCCGGCACCAACTTCTCGGTGTTCTCCGAAGTTGCCGAGCGAGTCGAGCTGTGCCTGATCGATCGTGCGGGCGGTGAGCACCGCATCCCGCTCGACGAGGTCGACGGGTACGTCTGGCACGCCTATCTGCCCACCGTCGCCCCCGGGCAGCGCTACGGGTTCCGCGTGCACGGCCCCTACGATCCCGCCCGCGGTCTGCGCTGCGACAGCAGCAAACTACTGCTCGATCCCTACGGCAAGGCCTTCGCGGGCCGGTTCGCCGCCGACGCCACCCTGCACACCTACCGCGCGGATACTCTGGGACACACCATGACCGGCGTGGTGGTGAACCCGTACTTCGACTGGGCCGGTGACCGCGCACCGCGGCGGCCCTATCACGAAACGGTCATCTACGAAGCCCACGTCAAGGGTATGACGATGACGCATCGGGCGATTCCGCAGCGACTGCGCGGCACCTACGCGGGCATCGCCCATCCGGCGATCATCGACCATCTGCTGTCGCTGGGCGTCACCGCGATCGAACTGATGCCGGTCCACCAGTTCCTGCACGACCGGATCCTGCTCGACCGCGGACTGCGAAACTACTGGGGGTACAACAGTTTCGGTTATCTGGCACCACACCACGAATACGCCGCCGACCCGCGGGCCGGGGCCGCGGTCACCGAATTCAAGGCGATGGTCCGGGCACTGCACAGCGCGGGCATCGAGGTGATCCTCGACGTGGTCTACAACCACACCGGCGAGGGGAATCACCTGGGACCGACGATCGGCCTGCGCGGGATCGACAATGCGGCGTATTACCGTCTGGCCGAGGACGATCCGGCGCACTACATGGACTACACCGGCACCGGCAACAGCCTCAATGTGCGCCATCCGCACACCCTGCAGCTGATCATGGATTCGCTGCGGTACTGGATTCTCGAGATGCACGTCGACGGCTTCCGCTTCGATCTGGCGGCCACGCTGGCGCGCGAATTACACGATGTGGACCGGCTTTCCACCTTCTTCGATCTGGTGCAGCAGGACCCGGTGGTCAGTCAGGTCAAACTGATCGCCGAACCGTGGGATGTCGGCGAGGGCGGCTACCAGGTCGGGAACTTTCCGGGGCTGTGGACCGAGTGGAACGGCAAGTACCGCGATACCGTGCGCGACTACTGGCGCGGCCGACCGGCGACCCTGGGCGAATTCGCCTCCCGGTTCACGGGCAGTTCCGATCTGTACGAGGCCACCGGCCGCCGCCCCGGCGCGAGCATCAACTTCGTGACCGCCCACGACGGGTTCACGCTGCGAGATCTGGTGTCCTACAACGACAAACACAATCACGCCAACGGCGAGGACAATCGCGACGGCGAAGACTACAACCGGTCCTGGAACTGCGGGATCGAGGGTCCCACCGACGATCCGGAGGTCTGCGCACTGCGAGATCGCCAGAGCCGCAACATGATCGCCACCCTGGCGCTGTCGCAAGGCACACCCATGCTGCTGCACGGCGACGAGATCGGGCGCACCCAGCAGGGCAACAACAATGCCTACTGCCAGGATTCGCCACTGTCCTGGATGGATTGGGGCGCCGCGCAGAAATACGCCGACCTGCTGACGTTCACCCGCACCGCCTTCGCGCTGCGCCACGCCCATCCGGTGTTCCGGCGCCGGCGCTTCTTCGACGGACGTCCCGGCACCCCCGGCGAACTCCCCGGCGCCGTACCCGACGAACTCCCCAGCGCCGGCGATATCGCGTGGTTCACCCCCGGCGGCACGGAGATGACCACCGCCGACTGGAATACCGGCTTCGCCCGCTCCCTGGCGGTGTTCCTCAACGGCGAGGCGATCGCCGAACCGGGCCCGCGCGGGGAACGAGTGCGCGATGATTCCTTCCTGCTGTGTTTCAATGCCCACGACGCACCCCTCGAATTCGCCGTACCCGGACCGGAATTCGGCGCGCACTGGACGGTGGCGCTGGACTGCTCGACACCCACCGGGCGCACAGATGCCACCTACCCCGCAGCGGCCACGGTCGCCGTACCCGCTCGCTGCCTGCTCGTTCTCCGCCGTACCGAATCCACACCGATATCGAGATGACAGACACCCCTTCCCCTGAACACCGCACCGGCCCGATCGCCCGCCGGACCCCCGTGCGCAGCACGTACCGGCTACAGCTGCGCCCGGACGCCCTGACCTTCGCCGATGCCCGCGCGATCGCCGAATATCTGCAGCAGCTGGGTATTTCGCATCTGTACCTGTCCCCGGTGATGACCGCGATGCCGGGTTCCGCGCACGGCTATGACGTCACCGATCCGACCACCGTGTCGGCGGCACTGGGCGGGCCGGGCGGGCTGAAAGCGCTCGCCGATGAGGTCCGCGGCCGCGGCATGGGCCTGATCGTCGATCTGGTGCCCAATCACGTCGGCGTCGGCGATCCGCGGCGCAATCCGTGGTGGTGGGATGTGCTGCGCAACGGCAAGAATTCGAAATTCGCGCATTTCTTCGACATCGACTGGAGCCCGGGCAACGGCGCGGGCGGGCGGCTGGCGCTGCCCGTACTGCACAGCGAGAACGATCCGGCCGCGCTGACCGTCGACCGCTCGGGCCCCGAACCGGTCCTGGCCCTGCGTGATCTGCGTTTCCCGATCGCGCCCGGCACCGACGGGGAGAACGCGCTGCGCATCCATGACCGCCAGCACTATCGCCTCGTCAGCTGGAAGGCCGGGATCTGCAGCTATCGGCGATTCCTGGCGGTCTCGGAGCTGGCGGCGATCCGGCAGGAGGAGCCGGCGGTCTTCGACCTGACCCATCGCGAACTGGCCGCCTGGTGCGAACACGATCTCATCGACGGGGTGCGCGTCGACCATCCCGACGGATTGGCGTATCCGGCCGCCTATCTGGCGAAACTGCGCCGGCTGATCGGCCCGCAGCGGCTGCTGCTGGTGGAGAAGGTGCTCGGCCGCCACGAACCGCTCGACGCCACCCTGCCCGTCGACGGCACCACCGGATACGAAGCGCTCGCGGAGGTCGGCGGCATCTTCGTCGATCCAGCCGGAGAGAACGCGCTCACCGAGTTGTCGCGGCGGATGTCGGGACACGGCAGCGATGCCGCCTGGATGGCCGATACCGAACACCGCATCAAACGCGCGGTGGCCGAGCGCCTGCTCGTGCCCGAGGTCCGGCGACTGGTCGGCGCGGTGAAGCGCGACGCGGCGGTGAACGGATTCGATTCCGCCGCGATCAGCGATATGGCGCTGACCAACGCCACCATCGAGGTGCTGTCCCATATGCCGGTGTACCGCACCGACTACGCACCCCTGTCCGGGGTGCTCGGCACCGTGGTGGCCGAGGTGCAGCAGCGCAACCGGGAGCTGACCGCCCCGCTGTCGGTCCTGGTGCGGGCCCTGGCCGCCGGCGGAGAAGCGGCGCGGCGGATGCATCAGGTGGGCGGCGCGGTCGCGGCCAAGGCGGTCGACGACACCATGTTCTATCAGGCGTCACGTCTGGTGTCGCTGCAGGAGATGGGCGGTGACCCGGGCCGGTTCGGCCGTTCGGTGCTGGAATTCCATCTCGCCAATGCCGAACGCGCGGTGCGCCGCCCGGCCACCATGACGACGCTGTCGACGCACGACACCAAGCGTGGCGAAGATGTGCGCGCCCGCATCACCGTGCTGTCGCAGGTGGCCGACAGCTGGGCCAAGGCGGTGGGCGCCTGGCTGGAACTCGCGCCCGCGCCGGACGGGCCGACCGCGAACTTCCTGCTGCAGAACATGTTCGGTGCGTGGCCGGTCGACGGGCGGCGCCCCGCCACGGTGCCGCGGTTTCGCGAACGCCTGCACCTGTTCGCCGAGAAGGCGGTGCGCGAGGCCGGTCTGCGGTCCTCGTGGGAGGAACCCGACGTCGACTTCGAGGCCGAGGTGCATCGCTGGCTCGACACCGTGATCGACGGGCCGGTCGGTGCCGAACTCGGTGAGCTGGCGACCCGCCTCGCACCGCACGCGTGGTCGGATTCGCTGGGGCAGAAGCTGCTTCAGCTCTGCGGTCCCGGCATCCCCGATGTGTATCAGGGCTGCGAGCTGTGGGAGGACTCGCTGGTCGACCCGGACAACCGGCGGCCGGTCGATTTCGGGCATCGCCTGGCGATGTTGCAATCGCTCACGGGCACACCGGAATTGGAGAACTCCGGCGCGGCGAAAATGTGGATCGTCGCCTACGCCCTGTGGTTGCGGCGGGAGCGGCCCGACTGCTTCGTCGGCGGCTCCTACACACCGCTGTTCGGCAGCGGCGACCGCAGCGAGCACCTGGTGGGATACGCACGCGGCCGCAGCGGTGAGGCGCCGCAGGTGATCGTGGCCGCGACCCGCTACAGCGTGGCCCTGACCGAGGGCGGGTGGGCCGATACCGTCCTCGACCTGCCCTCGGGCACCTGGACCGACCGCCTCACCGGCCACACCTTCACCGGTCGCACCCGGCTGGAGAAGCTGTTCGCCCGCCTGCCGGTGGCGCTACTGGTGCGCTGAGGCCGGATCGAACCCGGATCAGTACGCCGAGAAGACGTGGTCGATCGAGCCGTAGCGGTGCGCGGCGTAGTTGCAGGCGGCGGCGATGTTGGCGACCGGGTCGTAGATGTCCCCCGAGGTGCCGTCGACGTGGTAGGCGGCGAAGGTGGGATCGATGACCTGCATCAGGCCCTTGGAGGGGATGCCGGCCGCGGCGTTGGAGTCGTAGAGGTTGATGGCACGCGGGTTGCCGCCCGACTCGCGCATGGCATTGCGGTAGATGCCGTCGTAGCTGCCCGGAATGCCGTGCTGCCCCATCACGAAGAGCGCGTGCTTGATCCAGCCGTCGAGGTTGTCGGAATAGGTCTGCGGGACCACCTGCTGCAGCGGCTGCGGCAGGGTCTGCAGGAATTGCTGAGCCTGGTCCTGCTGCGTCTGCGGCAATCCCTGCACCAACTGCTGCAGTTGCGGCGGCACAGCGGGGGCATCGGCGTGGGCCGCGACGGGCACGGTGACGACGGCGGCGAGGACGGCGAGGGGTAACAGTCTTCTGATCTGCATGGCGATATGAACTCCGGATGCGTCGAACGGTGGTGGGACCAACGCGACGATCTACAGAACAAAAGCCCGCTCGCCGCAGTGAAAACAGACCGTTTGTCTGCTTCTTGGCAAGTCACAGAATGATTGCGGCAAGTTAACGTAAACATAACGTCAAGTGAACAACAGATGTTATTACGCTGAGAAAAATCGGCTGGACCTGCAGTGATGTGTGCGACCGATCACACGCCCGGTTTATCTCGATCAGGTCACGCGCCCTCGGCGCATGCGGAACTCGGGTCGCCGCGCCCGCCTAAGGCGCTGAGACACAAGCGAACCCGGGCGCGCAGCGAGCGCGCCCGGGGACAGGTTCAGCCGACGGGCACAGCCCGGCAACCGGCAGCGCCACACGGCGAGCGAGACGCTGCCGATTCGCCGTCGACCACCCCGGCGGTTGCCGAAACCGGTCATTTCCGGCGCATCAGCAGGGCCGTAGCTCCGCACCGCGGCAAACGCACTCGGCGAAGGCCGTGAGGGGCGGCGCCGATCAGGCGGCGGTGCCGGCCACCGAGCCGCTACCCGCCGAGCGCTGTCCGCTCGCGACAGGTTCGCCTGCCGGGTGATCGTCGACGCTGTCGTCGCTCTCACCGACCGGCAGGGTGGGCAACGGTCCGTCCAGTTGCTCGGCCCAGCGGACGACGTTCGGTGGGCGGTAGGTCGCGCACGGCGCGGCGCAGTCGGCGAGGTAGACTCGTCGATCACCCGGGGCGAACAGACGGCGCCAGGAATCCGCGTAGAAGCGGGGGTTGCGCGGATGCAGCGCCCAGCCCACGCGATTGAGGACGCGGTAGAAGACGGTGAGCGAATCGTGCGCCCGCGGAGGCGAATCCGGCACCGCGACCGCCGACTCCGGCGCCGCGGCCGATGGCACTGGGGGCACGGCGGCAGGGCGGTTCAGGAGTTGTTCGATGCGCTCGTCGTCGAAGCTCAATCCCGCGGTCCGCGCCTGCTCCACCATCCACCGCAGCGTGATGTCGGAGAGCCGGCTGTCGGCGTAGCCACCGCCGATATCGGTGTGCACACCCTCGAACCAGACCTGCTGCACCCGGTCGGCGCCGCTCGGGCCGCCCTCGGGGTCGTCGGTGATCTCCCACAGGCACGGTGCGTACATCCGGCGGCGTTCGTCGATCGCGAGTGCCTGCCGCGCGTACCGCACATTTCGCGACAGCCGCACGTCGTGGAAGCGGTAGCGCCACGACGTCAGCAGCGGCACCCCGAGCGCGCCGACGGTGTCGAAGACGCCGAGGAAGGTGATCGGCACCGGATAGATGCAGTTGCGCTCACGGAATTCGATCCACTCCGGCCGATCCGGACCGTCGGGATCCACTTTGCGCTGACGGTAGATCTTCAACGCCTCGGGATAGGCGCGCTCGACCATCGCGTCGGCGGTGAGCAGCCCGAGCCGGTTGATCATCCCGACGAGACTGCGGGCGGTATAGGCGCCGCGACTGAAGCCGAAGACGTAGATCTCGTCCCCCGGTTCCCAGTTCAGTGCCAGCTGCCAGTACATCGTGGACAGGTTGGCGTCGAGGCCGAGCCCGAACGCGCCGCCGAGCAGTTTATCGGCCAGATAGCCGCGGGAACCGGGGCCGTCGACATAGAAAACCCGTTGTCCCACATGGTCGCCCGCGTCGGTGACGGCGCTCGACCGCACCGACTCGGCGATCTTCACAACATTGGAGACCGTCGGATTGCTCTCCGATCCCCACGTGCCGTCACAGCACACAACCAAACGCTTCATACCGGCAATCCTCCCGCCCCGTACCGTGCCGCTCGCGAGTAGCGAACTACTCGAATTATCCCGCCGGGCGCGTGATTACGTTAATGCTCGCCCGCATCGGAGGGCAGGAATGCGAGTAGCGGGCGCCTGGCCGTCCGCGATCCGCCGGCAACTACCTCAGACGGCGTTCGACGGCGAAGAGAACGACGGCAGCGAAGAGAATGGCGAAGAGAATGATGACGGCCGACCGCCCTCGTCTCGGTCGACCGTCATCGGCGAGACGGGGAGCGGCACGCTGACCGCCGACCGCCGTGACGCACCGATCTGCCCTTCCGGACCGTTCGTCTCTCGCAGCCGGGTTATCGCCATCGAGCCCGCGCGGCGTTACCGGTGCCAATCGAATCCGTTCCGGCTATCGCCCGCCCGCCGCGGTCGCGGCGGTGAGGTTCGCCACGGCGATGCCGGGGCATTCCCGGCGATTCCGGGAGACTCGCCCGACACGCCGAGCTTCGAATTGCACGCATGTAGTTCCCTGGCATCGGCTGTCGGTCCGGTCGACTAGGATTCCTCGCGTGGCCGACTCGGGATTCGTACATCTGCACAATCACACCGAGTACTCGATGCTCGATGGCGCCGCCAAGATCACGCCCCTGTTCAAGGAGGCGGAGCGGCTCGGGATGACCGCGGTCGGGATGACCGACCACGGCAACATGTACGGCGCCTCGGAGTTCTACAACTCGGCCAAGAAGCAGGGCATCAAGCCGATCATCGGCATCGAGGCGTACATCGCGCCCGAGTCCCGGTTCAACACCAAGCGCGTGCAGTGGGGTGACCCGAGCCAGAAGAGCGACGACGTCTCCGGCTCCGGCGCCTACACCCATATGACGATGGTCGCCGAGACCGCGACCGGTCTGCGGAACCTGTTCAAGCTGTCGAGTCTGGCCTCGATCGAGGGCCAGCTCGGCAAGTGGGCGCGCATGGACGCCGAGATCATCGCCCAGTACGCCGAGGGGATCATCGCCACCACCGGCTGCCCGTCGGGCGAGGTGCAGACCCGGCTGCGACTGGGGCACGAGCGCGAGGCGCTGGAGGCCGCGGCCAAGTGGCAGGAGATCTTCGGCAAGGACAACTTCTTCCTCGAGCTGATGGACCACGGGCTGTCCATCGAGCGCCGGGTGCGCGAGGGCCTGATCGACATCGGCAAGAAGCTGGGCATTCCGCCGCTGGCCACCAACGACTGCCACTACGTGCACGAATCCGACTCCACGAATCACGAAGCGCTGCTGTGCATTCAGACCGGTAAGACGCTGTCGGACCCGACCCGCTTCAAATTCGACGGCAGCGGCTACTACCTGAAGTCGGCCGCGGAGATGCGCGAGATCTGGGACGGCGAGGTCCCAGGAGCGTGCGACAACACCGTGCTGATCGGCGAGCGCGTGCAGTCCTACGAGGATGTGTGGACCCACCGCGACCGGATGCCGAAATTCCCGGTGCCCGAGGGTGAGACCGAGGCCTCGTGGCTGCGCAAGGAGGTCGCGCGCGGCCTGGAGTACCGCTTCCCCGACGGTGTCCCGCAGAAGTACCTCGATCAGGCCGAGTACGAGATCGACGTGATCCTGAAGATGGGCTTCCCGGCCTACTTCCTCGTCGTCGGCGACCTGATCAACCACGCCCGCGAGGTCGGGATCCGGGTCGGGCCGGGCCGTGGTTCGGCCGCCGGTTCGCTGGTCGCCTACGCACTGAAGATCACCAATATCGACCCGCTGCCGCACGGTCTGCTGTTCGAGCGGTTCCTCAATCCCGAGCGCGTCTCGATGCCCGATATCGATATCGACTTCGACGATCGCCGCCGCGGTGAGATGGTCCGCTACGCCACCGAGAAGTGGGGCAGCGACCGGGTCGCCCAGGTCATCACCTTCGGCACCATCAAAACCAAGGCGGCGCTGAAGGATTCGGCCCGTGTCCTGTTCGGCCAGCCCGGCTTCGCGATCGCCGATCAGATCACCAAGGCGCTGCCGCCGCCGATCATGGCCAAGGACATCTCGGTGTCGGGTATCACCGACCCCGAGCACGAGCGGTACAAAGAGGCCGCCGAGGTCCGCACCCTCATCGAATCCAATCCCGATATCGCCAAGATCTACGACACGGCGAAGGGTCTGGAAGGCCTGATCCGCAACGCCGGCGTGCACGCCTGCGCGGTGATCATGTCCTCGGAGCCGCTGACCGACGCGATCCCGGTGTGGAAGCGAGCCCAGGACGGCGCCATCATCACCGGCTGGGACTATCCGTCGTGTGAGGCCATCGGCCTGCTGAAGATGGACTTCCTCGGCCTGCGCAACCTCACCGTGCTCGGTGACGCGATCGACAACGCCAAGGCCAACCGCGGCGTCGACGTCGACCTGGACGCCTTGCCGCTGGACGATCCGAAAACGTTCGAACTGCTCGCCCGCGGTGACACGCTGGGTGTGTTCCAGCTCGACGGTGGGCCCATGCGCGATCTGCTGCGACGCATGCAGCCCACCGCCTTCGAGGACATCGTGGCCGTCGGCGCGCTGTATCGCCCCGGCCCGATGGGCATGAACGCGCACAACGACTACGCCGACCGCAAGAACGGGCGCCAAGAGGTCAAGCCGATCCACCCCGAGCTCGAGGAACCGCTCAAGGACATCCTCGGCGAAACCTACGGTCTGATCGTCTACCAAGAGCAGATCATGCACGTCGCCCAGAAAGTGGCCGGCTACTCGCTCGGACGAGCCGATATCCTGCGCCGCGCCATGGGTAAGAAGAAGGCCGAGGTGCTGGCCGCGGAGTTCGAGGGCTTCGAGGCAGGCATGTTGGAGAACGGCTACTCCAAGGCCGCGATCAAGGCGCTGTGGGACACCATCCTCCCGTTCGCCGGTTACGCGTTCAACAAATCGCATGCCGCCGCCTACGGCCTGGTCTCCTACTGGACCGCCTACTTCAAGGCCAACTATCCGGCCGAATACATGGCCGCCCTGCTCACCAGCGTCGGCGACGACAAGGACAAGGCCGCGGTCTACCTGTCGGACTGCCGCCGCCTCGGCATCACGGTGCTGCCGCCCGATGTCAACGAGTCGGAACAGAACTTCGCGCCGGTCGGCACCGATATCCGTTTCGGCCTGGGCGCGGTGCGCAACGTCGGCACCAACGTGGTCTCTTCGATCATCGCCGCACGCACCGAGAAGTCGAAGTTCACCGACTTCTCGGACTACCTGAACAAGATCGACACCATCGCCTGCACCAAGAAGGTCACCGAATCCCTCATCAAGGCAGGCGCTTTCGACTCCCTCGGACATCCGCGCAAGGGCCTGCTGCTGGTGCATTCCGATGCCATCGACGCGGTGATGGCCACCAAGAAGGCCGAGGCGATCGGGCAGTTCGACCTGTTCGGCGGGCTCGACGACGCCGACGATTCGATTTCCTCGGTCTTCGACGTCAAGGTGCCCGACGAGGAGTGGGAGGCCAAGCACAAGCTGGCCCTGGAACGAGAGATGCTGGGGCTCTACGTGTCCGGCCATCCGCTCAACGGGGTCGAGCATGTCCTCGCGGCGCAGGCGGACACGCCGATTCCGGCGATTCTGCAGGGTGATGTCAAGGACGGCGCCCAGGTGACCATCGGCGGCATCCTCGCCTCGGTGACCCGGCGCGTCAACAAGAACGGAATGCCCTGGGCCTCGGCACAATTGGAGGACCTCACCGGTGGTATCGAGGTGCTGTTCTTCCCGCAGGCCTATTCGGTGTACGGGATGGACATCGCCGAGGACGCCGTCGTGCTCGTGAAGGCGCGCGTCTCGGTGCGCGACGACCGGATCTCGCTGATCGCCAACGATCTGGTGGTGCCGGATCTGTCGTCGATCGGTATGGAGAAGCCGCTGTCGGTGACGATCCCGACCCGGCTGTGCACCCCCGACAAGGTGAGCGCGCTCAAGCGGGTCCTGTCCAGCCACCCCGGCACCGCCGATGTGCACATCCGCCACGTCGGATCACGCGAGAAGACCACGATGCTCAAGGTCGCCGACAACCTGCGGGTCTCCCCGTCCTCGGCACTGATGGGTGATCTGAAAGCGCTGCTCGGCCCGGGCTGCCTGGCGAGCTGAGGCACACCGGGGCGCCACGCCGGACTCCTCTATGGTCCGTGCGTAGGCGGCTGGCGCACGTGGATTCGGCTACCGTGCGCCGGGTGGTGTCGCCGTCAGGCGGTGCTACCTCGATGGGCAACGGCTCCCACGATCCATCGCAGCGCCGCTGCGCCGGCGGCGACAAGGACGGCGAGCTCTGCGGAACCGGTGATAAGGCCCAGAATCAGCGCGAGCAGCGCGCCCAGCGCGACGGACTCGAGTTTGTACACCGGCCACGGCACACCCGCGATCCGCACCGTATGCGTGGCACGGCGGACCGGGCGAACGATGGGGCTGACCGCTGTCATGTCGTCAGGCTACACGTATCCGGAATTTCGGTCCACCGAACATTTGCGGCGATCCGGTCACGAAGGACGTGGGGAACACATCCGCGGCCGTCGATGTTGTGCCGGGAATGCCACTCACCGGAGATTACGCACCCAGCACATCCGACTGGGCCCGCGAGCAGGCCGAGAAGTACGAGGCTTCCAACGGGTCCGAAGCGAATACCCTGCTCGACCGCGGGATGCCGATCATCCTGGTCACCAGCATCGGCGCCAAGACCGGCAAGCTGCGCAAGACCCCGCTCATGCGGGTCGAGCACAACGGCGAGTACGCGGCGGTGGCCTCACTGGGCGGCGCCCCGAAGCATCCTGTCTGGTACTACAACCTCAAGGCCAACCCCACCGTCGAACTGCGCGACGGCGATGTGGTGAAGGACTACACCGCACGCGAGGTGACCGGCGAGGAGAAGGCAGTCTGGTGGGAGCGCGCCGTCGCGGCCTACCCGGACTATGCCGACTACCAGAAGAAGACCGCCCGCGAGATCCCGGTCTTCGTCCTGACCCCGAAGTCCTGATTCACCCGGATCACGACGGTCACCGGTCCACGACGATCACCGCTGCGACGCCCGGCCTACGGTCCGGGCGTCGCCGGTTTCCGGGCGTTCCGGACCGCTACGGAAACTGCCGCGCGCCGGACCGAGCGCGACCGATAGCATGTTCGGGTGTCTGAACCGCTGGATGTCGTAGAGAAAGTATCCGCTCCGCTGCCCGAACTGAGCGCGGACGAGATCGACGCGGCCGCCAAGCGAATTTCCGACATCGTCGAGCCGACGCCGCTACAGCGAATCGAGCGGTTGTCGGCGGCCACCGGCGCGAACGTCTACCTCAAGCGCGAGGACCTCACCGCGGTCCGCTCCTACAAGCTGCGCGGCGCCTACAACCTGATCGTTCAGCTCGATGCGGGCGAACGCGCGGCCGGAGTCGTCACCGCCAGCGCCGGCAATCACGCCCAGGGGGTCGCCTTCGCCTGCCGTGCGATGGGGATCCAGGGCCGCATCTACGTACCGACCACCACACCCAAGCAGAAGCGCGACCGCATCCTCGCCCACGGCGGCGATTTCGTGGAATTGATCGCCGTCGGCGACACCTTCGACGCGGCGGCCGCGGCGGCCGCCGACGACGTCGCCCGCACCGGCGCCACCATGGTCCCGCCGTTCGACGACGCCCGCACCGCGGCCGGGCAGGGCACCGTGGCGGTGGAGATCCTCGAACAGCTGCCCAGCGCTCCCGATCTGGTGATCATCCCCGTCGGCGGCGGCGGGTGCCTGGCCGGCATCGGCACCTATCTGCGCGACCGCTCGCCGGCCACCGCCATCCTCGGCGTCGAGCCGGCCGGTGCCGCCTCGATGACGGCCGCCCTCGTCGCGGGCGGTCCGGTCACGCTGCCGCAGATCGATCCGTTCGTCGACGGCGCGGCCGTGCGGCGGGTGGGCGACCTGCCCTATGCCACGGTCTCGAAATTCGGCGGGCGCGTGGTGTCGCATGCGTCGCTGCCGCTGCTCATCGGTACCGAATCCCCCAGGGGCGCGGGCTCTTTCCGAATGATGCAGGTCGACGAGGGCGCCATCTGCACCGCCATGCTCGAGCTGTACCAGAACGAGGGTGTGATCGCCGAACCGGCGGGTGCGCTGGCGGTGGCGGCGTTGGCGGAGATCGATATCGAGCCGGGGTCGACGGTGGTGTGCCTGCTGTCGGGCGGCAACAACGACATCTCGCGCTACGGCGAGATCATCGAACGGTCACTGGTGCACCGGGGCCTCAAACACTATTTCCTGGTGAACTTCCCGCAGGAACCCGGCGCGCTGCGCCGGTTCCTCGACGAGGTGCTCGGCCCCGACGACGACATCACCCTCTTCGAATACGTCAAGCGCAACAACCGGGAGACCGGGGCCGCACTCGTCGGCATCGAACTGGGCGCGCCGTCCGGCCTGGACGCACTGCTGGCGCGCATGGAGGCCTCGCCGATCCAATGCCAGCAGCTGGATCCCGACTCCCCCACCTACCAGTACCTCACCTGATCTCTACGAACGAACTGCCCTGTGCCGCGAGATGTTCTGCGGCACAGGGCAGTTCGGCGTCCGATCAGGCAGCGCGGCGCTGCGACGAACGACGGCCGTCGCGCATGGCCCGCGCGCCGCGAATCACCAGCGGCAGCACCCAGGCCGCGGCCAGCTGATCCCACACGAACGACTGGGGCGTGAACCGGTTGTGCACGAAGCCGACGGACAGGCCCAGCCGCGGTTCGGCCCAGCCGAAGGATCCGGCCAGGCCGATATGGCCGAATCCGGAGGAGGCCCCCGGAATCGGGAACGTGTGATAGCCCAGATGCCACATCATCGGGAAGTAGAACAGGGCGTGATCGAGCCGGCGCGTCTGCACGCGCCGGATATGACGCATGGTCTGCGCCGACAGATACCGGCGACCGGCGATCATGCCGTCGTCGGCGAGCACGCCGTAGACCGAGGCCAGTGCGCCCGCGGTGAACACGCCGTTGCCGGCGGGCATTTCGGTCGCGAGGATCGACGGCTCGTCACCGTCGAAGAGGGCATGCACGCCCGGCAGGAACAGCGCACGAATCGCGGCGCCGGGCGGACCCGGAAAACGCCCGGCCTGCCCGAGGAGCAGGGCACCCAGTGCGGTGCCGGCCACCGCCAGCCGGGAACCGGCGAGCGCGGCGACCGTGGTGGTCGAGTCCGGCGCCGGGCGCCCGAGATGCAGGCCGTCGATGCCCAGCGGCTCGGAGACTTCGGTGCGGAACAGCTCGCGCATACTCGTATCGGTGACCGCGCGGGCCAGTCCCGCCAGCAGCCATCCATAGGTGAGGGCGTGGTAGGCCGGCACCCCCAGCAACCGGTCCGGCGCGGCGGCGGCCAGCCGGTGTTCCATGAGTTCGTGGTCGAGCACCTCGTCCAGTCCGCCGGCGACACCCGGCAGCGAGGACAGTCCTGCGCAGTGAGTGAGCAACTGCGCCACCGTGATTCGCGACTTTCCGGCCGCGCCGAATTCCGGCCAGTATTCGGCCACCGGCGCCGCGTAGTCGATCAGGCCGCGGTCGGCCAGGCGGTGGATCACAGTGGAGGCGATGCCCTTGGTCGCGGAGAACGCGACGCTACCCGTATCGCGGGTCCAGGGCGTGGTGAGATCGGAGTAGCCGGTCCAGACATCGACCACCGGCTCACCGTGCCGAAGCACGGTCAGACCGCCTCCGGCTCCGGCACGGCCCCCGACAATACGCGCGAAATTGCGCACCAAGGGTTCGAACTCGACCGCGGCCGAGCCACGCACACCTGCGGGCAGAGCCGCAGAACCTGCGGGTAAAGCGTCGTTGCTCACATACCCTACGGTACGGGCGTACCGTTGTGCGGGCAACGACGTTGTCCGCACAGTGACACCCCCGAGACCGGTTCGAGCCGGACCGCACACGGCGCCGACCCTGTCCGTGATCTTCGGACCACATGCCCACCCAGTGTCGTGACCTGCCGAAACACCTCTACACCCGCTGCGGTGTGTCATGGTTGAGACATGCGATCGTTGCGGTCAACGAGGTCCGAATTGCCGGAATCCCGCGGCTGGGCGGGAACACCGCCGAGATCGCGGCGGCATCGGGATCTGATCGTGGCAGTGGCCACGCTGCTCGCCGTGGCCCTGGTGGCCGCCTGCTCGAGTTCCGACAAGGTGACCGCGACGCCGCGCCCGGCCCCCGTCATCGGTGACTGGAACGGCGTCCTGCCGCTGCCGAACCAGCAGCTGCCGATCGGGGTGACCTTCACCGAAGACGGTGGGAGCGTGACGGTTCCGGCGCAGGGCATCTTCGATCTGCCGCTCGAACAGGTCGATACCAACCCGGACGCGATCGCCTTCACGATCCCCGGATTGCCGGGCGATCCGCATTTCACCGGCCGCTACGACCGCCGCGCCGATACCGTCACCGGAACCTTCACCCAGTCCGATCACGATCTGGCACTGACCATGCATCGGGGGACGGTGCCGGCTCCGCTGCGCCCGCAGGAGCCGCACCCGCCGTGGCCGTACCTCTCCGAGGACGTGACCTATCGCAGCGACGGCATCACCATCGCCGGGACGCTCACCCGGCCGCGCGGGCCGGGACCGTTCCCGGCGGTCGTCCTGGTGACCGGCAGCGGCCCCCAGGATCGCAACGAGGAGATCGCCGGGCACAAACCGTTCCTGCTGCTCGCCGATACCCTCACGCGCGCCGGATACGCCGTCCTGCGCACCGACGACCGAGGCGTGGGCGGCACCGGCGGCCAACTCGACACCTGCAGCTACACCGACCTGACCGACGACATCATGGCCGGGCTGGGCTATCTGCGCAGCCGTCCCGATATCGACGGCAACCACATCGGCCTGCTCGGCCACAGCGAGGGCGGCTATCTCGCGCCGCTGGCCGCCACCCGCCCCGACAGCCGGCTCGCCTTCGTGATCATGATGGCCGGACCGGCCGTCTCCGGCTCGGATGTGCTGCTCGCGCAGAACGACCTGCTGCTGCGCAGCGAGCACGCCGACGCCGACGCCATCCGCAAGCAGGTCGGCTACATCACCACCCTGACCACGTTGATCCGCGCCGGCGACGACGAACAGATCCGCCGCTTCGCCACCGAGCACAACGACTCCCTGCCACCGGAGCAGCGGCAGCCGCAATCGGCGATCGATCAGCTGACCACCCCGTATTTCCAGGCCCTGGTCGACTACGACCCGGCGCCGGCCCTGCAGGCACTGCGTATTCCGGTGCTGGCCTTCTACGGAACCAAGGACATGCAGGTTCCGGCCGCCCAGAGCGCCCCGGCCGCGCGGGCGGATCTGGCGGGCAACCCGAATGCCGACGTCCACGTATTCGACGGCCTCAACCATCTGATGCAGCCGGCCGATACCGGCAGCCCGAAGGAATACCCGACCATCGAAACCACCATCGCACCCGAGGTGCTGAGCTACATCACCACATGGCTCGGCAAATACGTCACCCCCGTGCCCTGACGGGTAGCGGCGCGCAGGGCGACTTGACACAGTGAGAGGGTGGGAATTTACAGCGAGCGGGTGCTGCCGCGGTTGACGGATCGGGTCTGTGGAGTGCCGGCCAACGATCGGCTGCGCCGACGGGTGTGCGCGGGGTTGCGGGGCCGGGTGGTGGAGATCGGATTCGGCTCGGGTCGCAACGTGCCGTTCTACCCCGCCGGGGTGAGTCGCGTCAGCGCCGTGGAGCCGGCGGATCTGGGGTGGCGACTGGCGGCGGCGCGGGTCGCGGACTCGCCGGTGCCGGTGGAGCGGGCGGGCCTGGACGGGCAGTCGTTGCCGTTCGCGGACAACAGTTTCGACAGCGCGCTGTCGACGTGGACGCTGTGCACGATTCCCGATATCGCCGTCGCGCTGCGGGAGGTGCGGCGAGTTCTGCTGCCCGGCGGCACATTTCATTTCGTCGAGCACGGGCTGGCACCGGATGCGAACGTGCGTGCCTGGCAGCATCGGCTCGATCCGGTTCAGCAGGTGATCGCCGGTGGATGCCACCTCAATCGCGATATCCGCGGATTACTGGACGAGGCCGGATTCGAGATCACCGAAATGGATCGGTTCTACGATTCTCCGGCACCGAAAACCTTCGCCGCACTGTCGCTGGGTATCGCGGTTTCGCCCTGACAACGGGGGAATTCGATCGAGGAAAAGACCGGCGGCCGAAGCGAATTCGGCCGCCGGTCGCACACTATCGGTGTTCGCCGGTCGCCGCGGGCCATCCGCCGTACGGCACGGTCAGCAACTCCATGTAGTGACCGCTGGGGTCGAGGAAATAGATACCGCGACCGCCGTCGTTGTGGTTGATCTCGCCTTCCCGGCTCTGCCGCGGATCGGCCCAGAACCTCAGGCCCCGATCCCGGATCTTCGCGTAGGCCGCGTCGAATTCGGATTCGGACACCAGCAGGGCGTAATGCTGCGGCTGAATCTCGGTGATATGCGGCGGGACCGGAGCGAAATCGAAGGTGACACCGTTGTGCACGGTGACCGGAATGAACGGCCCCCAGGGCGTTCCCACGCTCAGTCCCAGAATATCGGCCCAGAACTGCGCCGATTCCCGATTGTCACGACAGCCGACAATGGTGTGGTTGAACTGGATGGACAGGATTTCTCCTCTGATAGTGACGATCCCGACCCCGGACCGGTACTCGTCGGCCTACGGGAGCATCGCCACGAATCCGACATTAACCCAGCGCGTCCCGCCGTGCCAAGCGCCGGGATCGGTGCAGCGCGTCGGCGGTGAATACCGCCAGAGCCGTCCAGATCAGCCCGAATCCGATCCAGCGCGAGGCCGGCATCGGCTCGTGCCCCACCAGCACACCCCACGCCAATTGCAGTGCGGGAGTGAGATATTGCAGAATTCCCATGGTCGACAGCGGCACCCGCGAGGCGGCGAAGGCGAACAGCAACAGCGGAATCAGTGTCACCGGGCCGGTGGCGACCATCAGGGCGGTGTGGCCGGCGCCGTGCCCGAACTCGGCGTCCCCGCGCACCCCCAGCGCGATGACGACCGCCAGCGCGAACGGCGCGGACACCACACCCTCGGCGGCGACGCTGCGCATCGGGTCGAGCCGGATCACCTTCTTCACCAGACCGTAGGTGGCGAAGGAACAGGCCAGCACGAGCGCGATCACCGGTGGCTTGCCGTAGTCGACGGTCAACACCACCACCGCCGCGCCGCCGAGCCCGAGCGCCACCCACTGCGGCCACACCAGCCGCTCCCGGAACAGCACCACCGCGAACAGGACCGTGACCAGCGGGTTGATGAAGTAGCCGAGCGCGCATTCCACCACGTGCCCCGACGTCACGCCGTAGACGTAGGTCCCCCAGTTGATCGAGATCGCCGTCGCGGCCACCGCCGCCAGCCGCCAGGTCCGGCCGTCGATCGCTCCCAGTTCGCGCAACCGCCCGGCCGCCAGCAGCAACACCAGCACCACGACCAGGGTCCACAGAATCCGCTGCGCCAGGATCTCCACCGGCCCCGCGAAACCGAGCAATCCGAAGAAGGCGGGGAACATGCCCCAGATCAGATACGCCCCCGCGCCGACCGCCACACCGCCACCGGCCGGAGAGCGCCCCCACCGTCCTCGGCCCCCGGCGGCACCTCCCGCGCCGGTCGCCTCCTCCACGTCGTTCACCGATCCACGCACCCGCACCAGCCGCACGCTACTTCCATCCGGTAATGCCTGTCGAGCCGGTTTCGGACCACGCGCTCATTCGTCGGCACGGCCGCGGACCGCCGCGGTCACAGGCGCCCGACGATCGCCGGCCCGATCCGGCGCCGGGAGCGGATTCGTTCAGGGCGAGGTCGGCAGGATTTCCGTCTGCGGCAGGCGGACCACCCCGTCGAGGTAGCGGCGGCAGCGGCCGGTGAGCAGCACGCGCGAGCCGCTGACCGTGCAGCGCAGGCGGCCGGTGCGGGCGGAGAGCTGGCGGGCCGACAGATCGCCGCGGCCCAGATCGCGGGCCCACAGCGGTGCCAGCTGGGCGTGCGCGGAGCCGGTGACCGGGTCCTCGTCGACACCGACGCCGGGGGCGAAGAAGCGGGAAACGAAATCCGTGCGGTCGCCGGGTGCGGTGAGGATCACCCCGCGGCGCAGCACCGGGAAGGCGGCGAAATTCGGGCGGGCACGAATCACTTCCGCTTCGGTGGCGACCACGACCACCTCGTCCTGTCCGGTCAGCACGCGCAGCGGCCGCACCCCGAGGGCCGCGATCAGATCCGGGTCCGGGACGGTGTCCACGGATTCCACGAGCGGCAGATCGAGTTCGAGCTCGTCGCCACTGCGGCTCACCCCGAGCCAGCCACTGCGGGTGTAGAAGTACAACTGGTCGGCGGTGGGATGCATATCGTCGAAGATCTGCGCCGCGGTGGCGAGGGTGGCGTGCCCGCACAGGTCGACCTCGGTGGCCGGAGTGAACCAGCGCAGCCAGAAGGCCGGGCCGTCACCGGGCGGCAATCCGGCCTCCACCGGCAGCGCCGAGGTGTAGAAGGCCGTTTCCGACAGCCGGTTCTCCTCGGCCAGTCGCTGCAGCAGCTCGTCGGGCAACCAGCCGAGCAGCGGCATCACCGCGGCCGGATTACCCGTGAAGGGCGCATCCGCGAACGCATCGATCTGATGCAGCAGGACCTCCATACTGCCGAAGGTACCCGCGTTGCGAATCGATGCGTGGCACAAGGACGTTCACGGCGCGCCATACCATGCGACCAGTTGACGCGCCGACGCGGCTCAGTCCTTGCGCCCCAGCGGCTTCCGGCCCGGCGAATCCGGGAACAGGTGCCGCTGTTCACCGGTCACCATCGCGGTGACCCACCACGCCACCTCCACCAGCACGACGCCGACCGCGCCGCAGGCGAACGCCACCCCGGTCAGCTCGGCATTCGACGGGTCGAGTTTGAAGAAGTGGCGGGTGAACGGCACCGTGAACAGGATCAGATAACCCGCGACCGAACCGGCGATCAGCAGGATCTTCCACCAGTTCCACGGCCGCGCCACGATCGCCAGCACCCACACCGCGATCACCAGCAGCGTGATCAGCGCCGTCGTGCCGATCTGCACCTCGCGCGCCTCGGTCGGCAGGCTCTGGTCGGCGCTCCAGTAGGCGATCAGGTAGGCGATGAAGGTCATCACCCCGATCACCGTGCCGGAGGGTACCGCCAGCCGCAGCACCCGCGGGACGAAACCCGTTCGCGCCCTTTCGTTGTTGGGAGCCAGCGACAGGATGAAGGCCGGTATGCCGATGGTGAACCAGGCGGCGATCGTGACGTGCCGCGGCAGGAACGGATACGACAGCGGGGCGTAATCGAAGATCTGCGATCCGATGCCGGCCACGCCGACCAGGAAGGCCAGCAGGACCGAGTACACCGTCTTGGTGAGGAACAGATTCGAGACGCGCTCGATATTGCCGATCACTCGCCGGCCCTCCCCCACCACGTACGGGAGGGTGGCGAAACGGTTGTCCAGCAAGACGATCTGCGCGACCGCGCGGGTGGCCGGACTGCCCGATCCCATCGCGACACCGATATCGGCATCCTTGAGCGCCAGGACGTCGTTGACGCCGTCGCCGGTCATCGCGACGGTGTGCCCGCGCGACTGCAACGCTCCCACCATCGCCCGCTTCTGATCCGGGCGGACCCGGCCGAAGGTGGTTTCGCGGTCCAGCACATCGGCCAATTCGGCCTGGGCGGTGGGCAATCGGCGCGCGTCGACGGCGTGCTCACCACCGGGCAGGCCGAGCGAGGAGGCCACCGCGCCCACCGACACCGCGTTGTCGCCGGAGATCACCTTGATCGAGACGTCCTGGCCGGCAAAGTAATCCAGCGTTTCGCGCGCGTCCGGGCGAACCCTCTGTTCCAGCACCACCAGCGCCTGCGGCGTCACCGTGCCCGGCGCGTCCGGATCGTCGACGGGCCGATCCGAGGAGGCCAGCAGCAGCACCCGCAGCCCCTGCGCGCCGATGTCCTGTGCGGTGGCGGCGATGCCGGAATCCGGGTCGAGGAGCACATCCGGCGCTCCGAGCAGCCAGTTCCCGTGCTCGCCATAGGAGATGCCGCTCCACTTCTTGGCCGAGCTGAACGGCGCGACCGCGGTGGACGACCAGTCCGGATCCTCGGTCATGGCCTCGGCGATGGCGAGCACGCTGGCGTTGGGACGCGGATCGTCGTGGGCGAGCGCGGCCAGCACCGAGCGCAACCGGTCCTGCGGCACATCGCCGACGACCCGCAGTTCCGACAGCCGCATCCCGTTCTCAGTGAGGGTGCCGGTCTTGTCCGCGCAGACCACGTCAACCCGGGCCAGGCCCTCGATCGCGGGCAGCTCCTGGACCAGGCATTTGCGCTGGCCGAGCCGCACCACACCGACCGCGAACGCGATCGAGGTCATCAGCACCAAGCCCTCCGGCACCATCGGGACCAGCGCGGCGACCATACCGTTCAGCGCGTGCTGCCAGTTCTGATGGCTGGAGAACAGCTGGTTGTAGATCGTGACCAGACCCGCCGGAATCAGCAGGTAGGTGATGACCTTCAGGATGGTGTCGATACCGCTGCGCAGCTCCGAATCGACCAGCGTGAACTTCGATGCCTCGTGCGCCAGCTGCGCGGCATAGGCGTCCTTGCCGACCTTGGTGGCTCGGTAGGCGCCCGATCCGGCAACCACGTAGCTGCCGGACATCACCTTCGCGCCGACCGACTTGTCGATCGGATCGGCCTCACCGGTGAGCAGGGATTCGTCGATCTCGAGCAGTTCGCATTCGACGACCTCGCCGTCGACCACGATCTGGTCACCGGGCCCCAGCTCGATCAGATCGCCGAGCACCACATCCTTCGGGCCGACCTCGGTGGCGGCACCGTCGCGGCGCACCACCGGTTTGGCCTGGCCGACGATGGCGAGTTTGTCCAGGGTCCGCTTGGCGCGCAGCTCCTGCACGATGCCGACCACGCTGTTGGCCACGATCAGCAGGCCGAACATGCCGTCGATGATCGATCCGGTGGCCAGGACCAGCACGAACAGGACGCCGAGGATGGCGTTGATCCGGGTGAACACATTGGCCCGGACGATGTCGGCAACCGATCGGCTCGCCCGATCCGGCACATCGTTGGTCTGCCCGTCGCGAACGCGCTGCGCGACCTCGGCCGCGGTCAGGCCCGGTGCGCGCGCTTGCTGCTCGGTGATCGACATGTCCGACAGCCTAGAGCGTTTCCGGCGAATCGGACGGCACGCGGTCCCGGCCCCACAGGCGGGCAATCATCCGGCATCCGGCCGTACGCGCGGTGCGATCCGGCGATCGACGATGCGGCGGGTGAGCGCGACCAGATCGTCGCCGCGCAGCCGCGGATATCCGTGCAGGAGCGCGACCCACTGCGGCGGAATCGCCGACGCACCCCAGCGGGCGCCCAGTAACCCGCCCGCGACGGCGGCGGTGGTATCGGTATCGCCGCCCGCGCGCACGGCCGCTTCCAGTGCGGCCGGCAGGGATTCGGTATGGGTGATCGCCCACCACGCCGTCTGCAGCGCGTGCACCACCCAGCCATTCTTCGGAAAGTCCGCGGGAGTGCCGGATTCGGCCTCGTCCAGTACCGCGGCCCAGAAATCGGCGTCAACGAAGGCCAGGCCGCCGCGCACGCCGTCGTAGTCGCCGTAGAGCACGGCATGCCGGATCGCCCACGACCACAGCACGCACGCCTCACCGGCCCGGACGTCGCTGTGGGTGAGTTCGCTCACCGCCCGGGCGGCGCGGGCGCAGTTGTCCGGGTCGTCGAGATAGCACAGGGCGAGCGGCGCGGTGCGCATCAGCGATCCGTTGCCGCCGGTGAGCCCGTCGAGTTCGAAGGAGCGCCGGCGCATATCGGCGGCGTCGGCGCTGCGCCACTGCAGCACCTGACTCGTCTGATATCCGACGTCCTTGGGCCGGCTGTCCCACCAGCGCACGAACTCCCGGGCGACGGCGTCCAGGCCCGCCGGGTGGTGCAGCGCACCGTGTTCGGCCGCCGCGAGCGCGATACCCACCGCCATCGCGGTGTCGTCGGTCCACTCCCCCGGTTCCCACCGCAGCGAGCCGCCGCCGCGCATTTCGATCACCGAATCCGGTGCCGGATGGGTGAATTCGTATCCGGCGCCCAGTGCGTCACCGGCGGCCGTCCCCAGTAGCACCCCCTGCGCCCGGTCCCGCTGCCCTGCGTCTCGATCCACCGGCACATCCTCTCCCCTCGCCCGCCGCCTCGATTATGCCGCGCGGCACCGACAGCGCAGGCCGGCCTCAGTGGTCGGGAATCGGGCCGTCGTCGGGTCCCGGCGCCACGACGTCGACGTGCTCGGGCAGCAGCGGCACCACCGCGAACGCGCCCGCGGAGGCATCCGGCGGCAGCGCCTGCACACTGCGAATCCCGCTGCGCGAGGCCAGACCTCGCAGCTCGGCGAGGGTGCCGCGGACCACGAAGTTCACCGCACAGGCGCAGCCGGAGTGCAGCCGCGCGGCCAGCACCGCCGCCAGGCGCCGGGAGCGGTCGTCGTCGGCCTGCACGTGATCCATCGCGCCGGCGGCCGCCGCCTGCGCGGACCGCAGCGCGGCGGTCCCGGCCGGAACCGGCACGGTGATCACCGGGGTATACACGCGCTCGATCGGAATGTGGTAGAGCACCTGCGAAATACGCAGTCCCGCACCGATGTCGACGACGGCATCGGTGTTCAGGCCGGTATCGGAGGTCACCAGCGCCCAGCGGGGGGCGGTGTCGGCGCCGGACAGCGATTCGTGCGCGCGCTCGAGATAGTCGGCGACGCGTTCACCGGAGTCCGGCCCGAGCCGGTCGGTGCCGAGGACCGACGCGCGCGGCGGCCGCGCCCAGCCCAGGACCACGACGGCGATCAGCAGCACCACCACGACCGCGAAACCGATTGCGGGGCGCCACTTCTCACTCACCGGCCGCACCCGTCACACCGCGCGCAGCACATCCAGGGCATGCTCCAGATCGTCGGGATAGTCGCTGGTGATCTCGATCCAGCGGCCGTCGGCGGGATGGGCGAAGCCGAGACTGCGCGCATGCAACCACTGCCGCTGCAGACCCAGCCGCTCGGCCAGTCGCGGATCGGCGCCGTAGGTGAGATCACCGCAGCAGGGGTGGCGGATCGCGGAGAAGTGCACGCGGATCTGATGCGTGCGCCCGGTCTCCAGGTGGATGTCGAGCAGGCTCGCGGCCTGGAACGCCTCGACGGTGTCGTAGTGGGTGACGCTGGGCCGGCCGTCGGCGGTGACCGCGAATTTCCAGTCGTTGCCGCGGGCCCGCCCGATCGGGGCGTCGATGGTGCCGCTGGAGGGATCCGGATGTCCCTGCACCAGCGCGTGATAGCGCTTGTCGACCGTGCGCTGTTTGAAGGCCCGCTTCAGCACCGTGTAGGCGTGCTCGGACTGCGCCACCACCATCACCCCGGAGGTGCCGACGTCGAGCCGGTGCACGATGCCCTGGCGTTCGTGCGCGCCGGAGGTCGAGATGCGGTACCCCATCGCGGCCAGTCCGCCCACCACGGTGGGACCCGACCAGCCGACACCGGTGTGCGCCGCGACGCCGACGGGCTTGTCGACCGCGACGATGTCGTCGTCGGCGTAGAGGATCTTCATGCCCTCGACCGGAGTGGCCTCGACGGTGAGCTCCCGTTTCGGTTCCGGGAACTCCACTTCCAGCCAGGCCCCGGCCACGAGCCGATCGGACTTCCCCGCCGCGGCGCCGTCGATCTGCACCGAACCGTCCTCGGCCAGTGCGGCGACCGCCGTCCGTGACAGGCCGAGCAGCCGCGAAAGTCCGGCGTCGACCCGCATGCCGTCCAGACCGTCGGGGATCGGCATGGCTCGTGTCTCTCTCATTCGCCCGCCTTCCCGTCCTGATCGTCACCGGCGCGGGCGCCCTCGTCATCGTCGTGGCCGGCGCGGGTGCCGTCGGGTTCGAATCCGAACACCGTCAGCACCACCAGCAGAATCGCCCCGCACACGATCGAGGAATCGGCGACGTTGAACACCGGCCACCATTTGGTGACGGCGATGAAGTCGATCACATGTCCCTGCAGCGGGCCGGGCGAACGGAACAGCCGGTCCACCAGATTGCCCAGCGCACCACCGAGGACCAGGCCGAGACCGACCGCCCAGCTCAGCGAGCGCAGGGTGCGGCCGATGCGGATCACCCCGATCACCACGGCGACCGCGATCAGGGTCAGCAGCCACGTCATGCCGGTGGCCATGGAGAAGGCCGCGCCGGAATTGCGGATGAGGGTCAGCCGCACCACGTCGCCGAAGATCGAAATCGGTTCGCCGGGCGTCATCTTCGCCACCACCAGGGCCTTCGTGCCGAGGTCCACGGCCAGCACGACGGCCGCGATCAACAGCAGCCACGGCAGGCGGCGCGGGAAGGCCGCCGGGGTGCCGGAGGTCCCGTTCGTCGCGGAATCGCCGGGAGCGCCGGCGCCCGAGCCGCCCGGCGCCGTCGCGGAATCCGCGCTGTCGCCGCGGGTGCCGGATCCGTCGTCGCGGTCGGCGCCCCGATCCGCCGCGGATTCGCGCGGGGGTTCGTCGGGGTCGTCGAGGTGCTGCTCACGCGGCCGGTCCGTATTCACAGCTAGACATCATTCCTTATCACGTCATCGCCGGTTCGCGGTGCTGTCACCCAGCGCGTGGCCGGACGGGAGTCAAAGCTGTTTTTCAGGAACCGGTCGTACCCTGTTCGGCGTGACGGTGTTGTCTTCCCACTCCTGCGCCTCGGTGACCGGTCCGCGCCCCGCGGGCGCGTCCGGCCGGGGCCCGAATCCGCGCGCGGCGCGCTCGGGAGTGCTGTTGATGGTGCTGGCGGTGACCCTGTCCGCGCTCGGCGTCGGTTGCAGCGACGGGACCGAGGCCACCAGCGACGCCGAGGTGGAGCCCTCGGGTTTCGGCAAGGAGGTCACCCTGCCGATCTCCGCCGCGGTCGCCACCCTGGTCACTCCGGGCGAGGAACCGCACGCTCCGCTGCGCCCGGCCGTGCGCCCCGGCACCTCCCAGCAGGTGACCCTGCGCACCGACCACCACGTCGAACAACAGATCAACGATCAGGCGGTGCGGGACTTCTCACCGCCGTCGGTGGCCATTCCGCTGACCGCGGACGCGAAGGCCGACGGCGTGGACCTCGTCCTCGGCACGGCCACGTCACCGGACCCGGCCCTGGATCAGCAACTGGTCGCGGCCGACGGATCCCACGCCGGCATCGAGTTCACCGACCTCGGCGCCGTCACCGCGCTGCGGATGGCACCGGCCCCGTCGACGCCCGACACCGCGCGCGCCGCCATCGAACAAGCCTTCTACCAGGCGGTGTACGAGGCGATCGCCTTCCCCGCCGACGCGGTCGGCGAGGGTGCGGTGTGGACGGTGCATCAGCGCGTCTCGGGAGTGGTTCCGCTGGACCAGATGACGACCGCGACGCTCACCAAGCGCGACGGCAATCTGCTGACCATCGCCCTCGACATCACCCAGACGCCGAAAACGGCCACCTGGCAGCTGCCCAACAATTCGGGCGACCTCGACATCATCGACTACCTGATGCACGGTGCGGGCACCATCACCGTGGATCTCGGCCTGCCGCTTCCCGTTTCGGGCGCGATCACCATCGGCGGCAATCAGTGCTACCGCGATCCGCACACCGATGTGCTGCTGCGCCAGGACGTCCGGACGCAGGTGCGATGGGGCGAGTGAATCGCGCCGCGGTCGTGCTCGCGGGCGTCGTCGTCGGGGTGAGCGCATGCGGGCACCACGACGATTCGCTGCCGTCGCTGCCCGCGACGGCGACCGTACCGCCGATCACCGCCCCGGCCGTCACCGATTCCGATGCGCTGCGGGCGCACTTGCTCACTCCGGCCGATCTTCCCCCCGGTTTCACGCAGCTCGAGGACGCCTCGGCCGGTAACGGGCAGACGCCGCCGGACCGCTCCCGCACCGATCCGGCCGAATGCGCGAAAGTGCTGGCACCCGTGGGTGATCTGTACAGCGGGCCGTCCGCCCGGGGCGCGGTGCACTACTCGTCGCCGAACTTCGCGAGCATCGATATCGATATCGCCAGCTACGCCGACGGCAATGCGGCGCAGGCGTTCGCGGCGGCGCAGAAGCTGCTGCGCGACTGCCGCAGCTATTCCGGCACCGACGCCGACGGCACCTCCGTCGACTACCGGCTGGGCGGGCTCGATCAGCCGAAGGCCGGTTCCACGTCGACCTCGTTCCAGATCCGCACAACCAGCGGCGGCATGTCGCTGTATTCCGCGGCCACGATCGCCGTCGTCGGCAGCAGCGTGGTGCAGATCGCGGAAACCGCACCGGCGCAGGTGGACCCGTCCTCGCTGCAGGACCTCACCACCAAGCAGGTCCGGCGACTGGAAGGCGTCGCCGGACCGTAAGGGCCTCACCCCCAGGCGGTGTTGATGTGGCCCGGATTCCACATGCCGCCGTGGGTCTCCCGAGTCACCGTGGGCACCGCGGCGGTCGCGGAGGTGTCGCGCGGTGTCAGCCGCTGCAACTCACCCCAGTCCCGGCGCCAGTCGTCCTTCAGATACGTGGCCAGGGTCTGCGAGCTCAGCAACTGCTGGCTCCAGCCCAGCGGGCCGCCGCCGTCGTGGCTCTCCCACAGCGTGGTGTCGTGTGCGGCGGTACGATCGGGCAGGATGCGCCAGCTCGGAACCTGTGCGATCCCGTCGCGGTGATCGTAGGGCCGCTGGCACGGGAACTGCAGTCCCACCGCCCAGTCCAGCAGCACCGGGCTGCGCGAGCCCACCATGTCCTGCAGGGTCGTGGTGCGCGGGACGCGCGGCGGCGTCAGCGCCACCCACTGGTTGGGGTCGCGGCTGCTGTCCTGGGCGACGATGCGGATCACATCGGCCTGCGGCGGAATCCGGCCGAACGGCACCCGCAGGTTGCGCCACGACGGTCTCGGCCCGATATCGACCGGGATCACCGAGCCCAGCGCATGCGCCTCGGTCGGTGAGTCGCTGGTGCCGTATTCGATCTCGACGCGCTGGCCGGGGGTGACCACGCCGTCCTTGTCGACCGAGCGAATGCGCCCGGCCGCGGTGATCGCCACGATGCCGGTGCGCTCGGCGGCCGGGGGCAACCGGTACCAGCCGGTGGTGAGTTCGGCCGGATCCTGCTCACCGGCGGTGCCCAGTTCCGGTGTGGCCGAGTCCAGGCCGTACGGCAGTGGCGCACCGGCGGTTTGGGTGCCGGCCTCGCCCTGGTTCTTCCCGCTGTCGAAGGCGCTGGAGATACTGCTGCTGTTGGTCGGCTCCCCCTCCGGGGTCAGATCGCCGACCCCGTTGGGCACGAATCCGGTGGCGCCGGCGGTGAAGGTCGTCTGCGGGTCACCGGTCAATGGCGGCAGCATCGAGGCGTTGGGATCGGTTTCGACCAGCACATCGTTGGCCAGCCCGCACGGTTTGCCCAGTACCGCATCCACATTGGAGCGAGCCAGCGAGAACGCCGGATACTGGGCGACCGCCCCCTTGGCGAACGAGGCCATCTCGAACACCACCAGCAGCGCCGCGGCCACGGTCAGCGGCGGGATCTTCGCCCATCGCCACGCCGGTCGCGAAATCCGGTGCGGAGTACCGGGTTCCGGTGCGCGCACATGCCACCATCCGGCCAGTGCCAGCAGCACCACTGCCACGGCGAGGAAGACCTTGCTCAGCCCGAAGCCGTGGACCGACGGCGGTTTGTCCCACCACGGAATGCCGTAGCTGGACACGTACCACCATTCGTTGACGCTGGTGAAGATCTGCGCCATCACCAAGGCCACCACGGCGCCGAACAGCGCCCGGTTGCGCGGCGACCGCATCACCCGTGGGCCGACCGCGACCGCGGTCAGCACCGCCACCGCACCGGCCAGTCCGGCGTACACGCCGTTGTGGTGAGTGAATTTGGTGGGAGTGGTCGCCATCAGCAGCATCGACGCGAAGGTGATGCCGAGCAACCGGCGCGCCGGCCCACCCGCGGTGAACGGGATCCGCCCGCCCTTGCGCAGCAGGACGAAGACACAGACGAGCAGGCCCAGCCACATCGCCACCATGCCGAAGCGGCGCCCGATCGAACCGTCGGCGGTCGGCATGAACAGCCACTGATAGTTCAGGTAGTCGTTGTACCAGGGGTCGGACGGGCCGACCGCGGTGTGCACGCGGCGCATCTCGAACATCGCCGAGAGCGGCTGCACCGCGAACGCGAAGGCCAGCACCAGGGCACCGGCCGTCGCCAGCGGCGCGAGCAGGGCGCCGTAGCCGTACCCCACGGCCCAGCGGGAGCGGGGTTCACCGGTCCGCGGATCGGCGGCCAGCTCGCGCGCCCGGGCACTGCCGAAGCGGAACACCGAGCGCATCCCGGCCAGCAGCGGCGCCACGCAGATCACGCCCGAGGGCGCCGCGGTGAAACTGAACGCCGCCACCAGGATCGCGATCGCATACGGCAGCAGGCGCCGGGTCGCGATGGCACGTTCGACGAAACACCAGGTGAGCAGGACGCAGACCGCGATCACCGGTTCCGGCCGCAGACCGTTGTTGTAGGGCAGCCAGACCGCCAGGAAGATCAGCGCGCCGGTCCACACCGCCACCCGGTCGTGGCGCACCGCCACCCCGAGGCGGGGAATCACCTCCCGGCTCAGCGCCAGCCAGGTGACCACACCGGCCAGCAGCGTCGGAATCCGCATCCACGGACTCGCGGTGCTGATCTCGGTCATATGCGCGATGATGTCGTACGGCGGTGTGCCGACCGGGTTCTCGGGCACACCGAAGAACCGGAAGTAGTTGGCCATATAGCCCGACACCAGCGACGCGCGCGCCATGCCGAACTGATAGCCGTCGTCGGAGGTGGTCGAGCCGATGAAATGCCAGATCACCAGTCCGCCCAGGACCACGGCGTCGACCGCGCCGAAGCTCCACCAGCGCTGCGGCAACCAGCGCCGGATGCGACGGCCGTCGAGGCGGTCCAGGCGGAACAGCGCGGCCAGCGCGATGAGGGTGAACACCACCGCCAGCACGGTCGCGATCCGCTTGATCACGGTGGGCACCACGGAGAATCGGCTGTCGACCTGGGCGGTGACGCTGGTTCCGGCGGCCCGGGTCAGGTCGCTGTACACGCCCACCAGCTGCGGTCGCCAATCACCCTGCAGCGTCACCGGTTTCGCGTCGGTGCCGGTGAAAGTCGCTGTGGTGTGCGAGATTTCGGAATGCACCGTGAACGCGCAGTCGCCGCCCAGCCGGTCCACCGGCACACTGGCCAGAGACTGATTGCGCAGCACCGCTTCGAACTGACCGGGCTTACCGTCGGTGCCGGGCCGCACCCGCGCGACGAAACCGTAGCGCTCCAGGTCCGGGGCGCCGGCCGGCATGGTCGCGGTCAGCGTGGAGCCCTGCGCGGGCAACTGAGCGATCGCCGCGCACGGGACGGTGGCGTCGAAGGTCAGCGGGGCGTAGGAGACCAGCGGCGCGTCGATGCCGCGGGTCGAGCCCTGCTGCGGCCACGACAGCGTGGTGTGGTCGACCTGGACCGGCAGCAGTGGTACGGCGATGGCGCACAGGGCGCCCAGGAGGCCTGCGATCAGCGCGATCGGCTGGGCCCAGCGAGCGAGTCGTGACCGGTCGACCCGGTGTCCCTGTCCTGCCGCGGGCGTGTCGTCCGCCCTCACCATCGTGTCGGTCACGGAGGCAGATGCTAGCGCGGGGTCTCCGGGACGAGCGAAGTCGTCCGACCTTTCTCAGTCTTTGTTTAGTTTCGTTGTGACTCCGGCACGGCATAGCGCCTCGTCATCGCCCTGCCGACGACTCGGGCCGGTACGACGAGAACTACTCGCACGCGGGCGACTGCTGGCCCAGGTTCTTCAGTCCGGCGCAGGCCCAGCTCTTCTGCAGCTTCCAGCTGTTGTCCTGGGCGACGAACGGCACGTCGGCCTTGGTCGGCGCACCGCCGTTGACGGAGAAGTCCACCTTCGCGGTCAGCGTGTCGCCGCCGAGATACGCCACATCGGTGACGTTGATCTTGGCGTTGTTCTGCTGGTAGGCGTCGGTCAGCTTCTGCATCATCTCGGGGTCCTTGGTCAGGGCGTCCTGACCGTCCTCGAGCCACTGCGCCTTCTGCGCGGCCGGCACGCCCGGGTCCAGCGCCTGCGCCAACTCCGAGTTCAGATCGGCGACCGTGGGCACCGGCGGCACGTTGGCAGCCGAGGTGGCGGCGGCCTTGGTCGTGGTGGACTTGTGGCTCGAGTGCTTGTCACCGCTGCCGCAGGCCGACATGCCGAGCGCAGCCACGACTGCCAGGGTGGCGACCGCGATGCGTCCAGTCATCTGAAGCTTCAATGCTCGTCCTTTGCGTTCGAGTTGGTCTGGTTCCGTTCACGTGACAGCTCCCACCCGACCGGCGGCAGTGCACGAGTGGCCTCACGCTACCCGCCAAATTTCAATGAAGACTAAGGAGCGGATCGGCCGGGGTGAGATCGTCATCGTCGGCAGCGAACGTATACGCCGGTCCCGGCCCTGTCGAGCGGGTCTCGAATCGGACGGTGACCCGGCCGTGCCCGCTGCCCTGTACCCAGCCGTGGCCATACCGGGGATGGCCGACATCGCGTCCGGGATACCAGAACTCGGTGGTGTAGGAACGCGTCGGCGGCGGCACCACCGGCTCGGGCTCCGGCGCCGACGCGGCGATCGGCTCTTCGAAGATCGCGGCGCCCACCGCACCGGTGTCGCGGTCCAGCTCGGGAAACAGTGATTCTTGCCGCACCGCGGACAAACCGCCGAATCCCACGCCTACCAACCGGATCGAGCCCAGTTCGACGGGATCGATGGCCGAGCGCTGAGCCGCGGCGGTGAGCGTGGCCGGATCGGTGGTGGCATAGGGCAACGTGAGCGAACGCGTCACGATGCTCATATCGCCCTTCTTCAATTTCAAAACCACCGTGCGGGCCGCGCGGCCGTCGCGCAGCAGCCGCCGGTGTGCGTCCTGGGCCATCGCCTCGATCGCCGGGCGTAGCTGCGCCAGCGTGACGATGTCGGTCTCGTAGGTGGTTTCGGCGCTGATCTGTTTGGCCTCGGCCCGCTCGGCGACGGGTCGTTCGTCGATCCCGCGGGCGAGCCGATGCAGCGCCGCGCCGACACTGCCGCCCAGCAGCGAGACCGCCTCCGGCTCGGGCAGCGCCGCGAACGCACCGACGGTTTCGATGCCCACCGAACGCAGCCGATGTTCGGCCACCGGCCCGATACCCCACAGTTTGCGCACCGGCAGCCCGGCCAGCAGCGCCTGCTGTTCGGCCGGTGAAATCACCCGCACCCCATCGGGTTTCGCGAGCCCCGAGGCGATCTTGGCCAGTTGTTTGCCGGTGCCGGCGCCGACCGAGGCCACCAGCCCGGTTCGCTCCCGCACCGATTTCCGCAGCTGCTCACAGAATTCGCGCACCCGCCGGACATCGGCGCCGGCGAGTTCGGCGGGTTCACCGAACGCCTCGTCGAACGACAGCGTCTCGAGCACCGGAATCCACAACCGCAGGGTTTCGAAGACCTGCCCGCTGACTTCGCCGTAGACCACCCCGCGCGGCGGGATCACCACGGCGGTGACGCCGACCAGCCGGCGCGCCTGATGCATGGGCATCGCCGACCGGGCGCCGAAGACCCGCGCCTCGTAGCTGGCGCCCGCGACCACGCCGCGGCCGCCCATCCCGCCCACGAGTACGGGCCGGCCGCGCAGCGTCGGGCGGGTCAGCTGTTCGACCGAGGCGAAGAAGGCGTCCATATCGATGTGCAGCACCCAGCGGCGCGCCGCCACCGTGTCGGCTCCGAAATTGCTGTCGGATTTCTGTGCGTGCAGATGCACGGCCGACCCACCCCCGGCACCCGTACCGACCCCGGCGGATGCGCGCTGACCAGGCACGAGACCGCTGGTAGCCGCATCGGGGGCAGAGTGCATACCCGGAAATCTACGCGTGGGGACCGACATATCCGGCAGCGGAAGTGTGTGATGATCGGTTCATGACCATCCGCAAGGCAGTGATCCCAGCCGCCGGCATCGGCTCCCGCCTGCTGCCGCTGACCAAGGCCATCCCCAAGGAGATGCTGCCGGTCGGCGACAAACCGGTGATCGAGCACACTGTGCGGGAGCTGGTAGCCTCCGGCATCACCGATATCACGATCGTGGTGAGCGGCGGGAAGTCCCTGATCCAGGACCATTTCCGTCCCAATCCGGCATTGGTGGCGCAGCTGCGCGCCGACGGCAAGTCCGCCTATGCCGACGCCGTGGAAGAGGTCGGCGAACTCGGCCGGCTCGGCCACATCACCTATCTGGACCAGCACGGTCCCTACGGCAACGGCACTCCGGTGCTCAACGCCGCCCGCACGCTGGGCGACGAGCCGATGCTGGTGCTGTGGCCCGACGACGTCTACGTCGCCGAGGTGCCGCGGGCGCAGCAGCTCATCGACGCCTACAACAAGACCGGTTCGCCGGTGCTGGCGCTGATGCCGATGGATCCGGCGGACTCCCAGCGCTACGGCGTGCCGGTGGTCGAGGATTCCTTCGAGCCCGGCCTGATGCGCATCAGCGGGCTGCGGGAGAAGCCGAAGCCGGAGGACGCGCCCTCGGCCTACGCAGCGATCGGCGGATACGTCGTGACCCCCGGCATCGTCGACGAACTGCGCAAGCAGGTCGACAAGTGGTACACCCACCGCACCGGCGAGGTGTACCTGACCGACGCGATCAACGTGTTCGCCGCCTCGAACCCGGTCTACGGACAGGTGATTCGCGGCCGCTGGTACGACACGGGCAATCCGGCGGACTATCTGGTCGCCCAGTTCGCCTCCGCGCTCAGCCATCCCCAGTACGGGCCGCTGCTGCGCGAGCTGTGCAAAGAGTGACCAGCACGGTGTAACGACCCGCCCCTCCGGGGACGGGCGTGGGGGAAGTGCGGCGTTCAGCCGCCGTCGGCGGCGTTGTAGCGCTCCAGATAGGCGGCGAGCTGGGCGACGTCGCGATCGTCCCAGTCGCGGAAGCGCTCGTTCACGGCGGCACTGCGCGCGCGTTCGGAGTCGGCCGCGACGCGCCTGCCGTCGGGCGTGGCGTGCAGGACGTGATTGCGGCGGTTGGCCGGGTCGACCTCCTTGACGAGGTAGCCCTGCTTCTCCAGCGCCGCCACCTGCCTGCTCATCGTGGATTTGTCGAGCACGAAGTAGTCGGCCAGTTCGGCGGCGAGGCAGCCGTCGCGCGCGATCACCAGATCGAGAATGCTGTAGGCCACCAGCGGCAGCTCCGGATGCAGTTCCGCGGCGCGACCACGGGCGCGACGGGCGAACGCGGTGAGCTCACGCTGAATTGTCTGAATCGCCACAGTGCGCGACGGGTATGGCTGCGACCCCTTCATGGTTGTATAGTACAACAAACAATAGTTGTATTTACCAACCTTTGGAGTGGCGAACATGTCCCTGCACCAGCTACGGCACATGGCCGGACATCTGCTGACCCCGTTGCTCATGTGCCTGGGCATGGGCCTGGCCTATCTGGGCGCCTTCCACCAGCCCGAGCCCAACCACGCGCAGGTCGCGATCGTCGGCGACAGCCCCGAGGTCAAGGTGATGGCCCAGACGCTGAAGGACCGGGCCGGTGACGCGCTCGAGGTCGTCACGCTCGCCGACCGCGCCGATGCCGTCGACCGGCTGCGGCATCGGGATCTGGCCGGCGCCTTCGTCCCGGATGCGCAATCCCCCGAACTGCTTGTCGCCAAGGCGAATTCGGACACCACCGCCATGGCCGTCGAGACCGTGTTCGGCGCCGTGACCGCTCAGCAGAATCTGCCGCTGCGCACGATCGACATCGCGCCCACCGCCTCGGGCGACCCGACCGGACAGGGCCTGTTCTTCGTGCTCGTCGCGCTCAGTATCGGCGCCTACGGCAGCGTCGCCGCGATCAGCGTCGCCGGAGCGGGCACGCGCATGTCCGTGCGGGCACTCACCGCGGTGGCCACCTCGTTCGTCGTGAGTGTGATCGGCATCGTGCTCGCCGGACCGGTATTCCACGTCGTCGACCACGACTACGCCTCGATCTGGGCGATGGGCTGGTTGTACGCCGCGGGCATCCTCTTCATCGGCATCGGCCTGCACTCGTTCCTGAAGCGCTGGACCACGCTCGCGGTGATGGTGCTGTTCGTGATGCTGAACTTCACCACCTCCGGCGGCATCTACCGCCCCGAACTGCAGAACGGCTTCTTCGGCGCCCTGCATTCGTTCTGGAACGGCGCGGGATTCGTCGAGGGCGCCCGCAGCCTGCTCTACTTCGACGGCAACGGCGGCCTCGGCGGCCGGATCACGAGCCTGGCGCTGTGGTTCGCGGCCGGTGTGGTGCTGGTGCTGGTCGGCGGCGTCTACGAACGCCGCCGCGACGCGCAGTCCACGGCACATGCTCCGGCGCACGCGGCCACGCCCGGCGCCGCGCACTCCGCCGTCCCGGCCACCAGCGGAATGCCTGTCGAAGCACACCGCCTCAGTGCATCGATGCCCGAGAACGCCGCAGCCCGCGGAGATGTCGACGAGGACTCCGACGCCGAGGAGGAGATCGAACAGGCGGTGGGCGTCTGAGCTCCCGCTCCTCCGAGCGGATCGGCAGATCGCGATTCGGGACGCACGCATACCGCCGAGTAGTCGGCGAGTGTCCGGACTGCGGCGCGAGAACCCGCGGCCCGGACACTCGGCTCAGAAGAAGCGCCGGATCGCGTAGATGTCGAATTCGCTCAGCGGCGTCAGTCCGATCGGCACGCCGGGCCCGTAGGCGTTGAGCAGCATGCCGCCGCCGGCGTAGATGCCCTCGTGCGAGCCGTCGGTGTTCACGATGACCACGTCGCCGGGCATCATCGCGCCGACCGGCACGGCGCTGCCGGCGGTGGCCTGCTCCCAGGTGGTGCGCGGCAGCATGATGCCGACCTGCCGGAATGCCCACTGCACCAGCCCGGAGCAGTCGTAGGCGTTGGGCCCGGTACCGCCCCATTCGTAGGGCTTGCCCGCCTGCGAACCGGCGATGCTCAGGGCGATCGACGCCCGCGGGCTGGGCAGCGGTAGCGCCGCCGAACCGCTGGCGCTACCGGAGGCCGATCCGCTCCCCGACCCGGAACTGCTCCCGGAATCGCCGGAGAGGGAGGAACTGCCGGTGTCGGCGGGTGCGGCGGTGGCCGGACCCGCCCAGATCGATACGGAGACGGCCGCGGCGATCGCGGCCAGGAGATAGCGGGTGAATCTGCGGCGCGAGGATCCGCGCACGGATGACGGTGCCATGTGCTCGCCCTTCATTACATGCATCCACCACGGCACGCCGACCGGCGATTACACAGCACACAGCATGGACTTGGGATGGCCGCTTCCCCACGGGCATCTCAGCCGGTCAACTACCTGGTAGTGCAGTTTTCAGCGGGGGTCGATCCGGGAAAAACACCTAAGCTCAACTAAAGAGTGACGGTTGCTGCGACATAGCTGTTTTAGCGCAAGTCACATGCACACCACAAGTGCCAATCCGCAACCGTGATCCGCTCCGGCCCCACAGGACACACCCCAGGTCATACCGGGAATCGTCGAATCGCCCGCCCCGCTCGTACCTGTCGCCGCCCGCCACGGCCATGTGTAACCCCCGTCTAGCTGGGTATACGGCGGCCCGACCCCGACTTGACAGCGGACGCGACCAGACCCCACGCGCCCCTCGATCTCGCACGCTCCTTTCCCGTAGGCGGGCAGAAATTCGCAGCGCAGTAACGAACGAGCCCGGTCCGTCAGAAGCGGACCGGGCTCGTTTCGCGATTCGCGCGTACTCAGGCCTTGGTGATCGCCGCGCGTACACCACCGACCACATCGGCGGCCCCGGCGCCCGCCGCGCCGAAATCGAGTGCGGTGGCGAGGATCTCCCCGGCGATGAGGTCACGGTGGGTCCGCGCCCACTCCGCACGCTCCTGCGGCACCTCCAAGACCACGGTGATGCGGTCGGAAACGTCGAGGCCCAGCGACTTGCGGGTCTCCTGCAGGTCGCGGATCAGGTCGCGGGCCCAGCCCTCGGCCTCGAGTTCCTCGGTGACCTCCGAATTCAGCACCACCAGGCCCGCATTGCCGGGCAGGGCGGCGGTGGATTCGGGTTCGGCCGCCACCAGGCGCTGGGTGTACTCCTCGGGCAGCAGCGCGATGCCGTCGTCGTGGCCGGGCACCAGCGCCTTGACCACGCCGTCGTCCTCGCGCCACTGGCCGGACTTCACCGCCTTGATCACGTGCTGGACGTCCTTGCCCAGCCGCGGACCGGCGGCGCGGGCGTTGACGACCAGTTCGAACCGGCCGTGGGCGGCCACATCGGTGGTCAGGTCCACCTTCTTGACGTTGACCTCGTCGGCCACGAGATCGGCGAACGGACGCAGCCGCTCGGCATCCGGCGCGGCGATGGTGACCTCGGACAGCGGCAGCCGCACCCGCAGGTTCTGCGCCTTGCGCAGGCTCAGCACCGTCGAGCACACCGACCGCACCTCGTCCATCGCCGACACCAGCTCCGGGTCGCGCGGCAGTTCGGTCTCGCCCGGCCAGTCGGTCAGATGTACCGACCGCTCCCCCGTCAGCCCGCGCCAGATCACCTCGGTGATCAGCGGCAGCAGCGGGGCGGCCAGCCGGCAGGTGACCTCCAGCACGGTGTGCAGGGTGTCGATGGCGTCGCGGTCCTCCTCCCAGAACCGCGAACGCGACCGGCGCACATACCAATTGGTGAGCGCGTCGGCGAACGAACGCAGTTCGTCGCAGGCGGTGGCGATGTCGTAGACCTCGAGCGCCTCGGTCATCACATCGCGGGCCGCGGCCAGTTTGGCCAGAATGTAGCGATCCAGCACATGCGCCGAATCCGTCCGCCACACACCGGGTTTCGAGGCGTAGAGCTGCAGGAACGTCCACGCGTTCCACAGCGGGCGCAGCGCATGGCTCACGCCTTCGCGGATGCCGCGCTCGGTGACGATCAGGTTGCCGCCGCGCAGCACCGGCGACGCCATGAGGAACCACCGCATGGCATCGGAGCCGTCGCGGTCGAACACCTCGTTGACGTCGGGGTAGTTGCCCTTGGACTTGGACATCTTCAATCCGTCGTCGCCGAGCACGATGCCGTGCGCCACAACGGATTTGAACGCCGGCCGGTCGAACAGCGCGGTCGAGAGCACGTGCAGGTTGTAGAACCACCCGCGCGTCTGCCCGTTGTACTCGACGATGAAGTCACCCGGGCTGTGCGCCGGACGATCGGGCGTGCCCTCGAACCATTCCTTGTTCTCGAACGGGTAGTGCACCTGCGCGTACGGCATCGACCCCGACTCGAACCAGCAGTCGAGCACCTCGGGTGTGCGCCGCATCATCGACTTCCCCGTGGGGTCGTCGGGGTTCGGTCGCACCAGCTCGTCGATGCCCGGCCGGTGCAGATCCGCCGGGCGCACGCCGAAGTCGCGCTCCAGCTCGTCCAGTGAGCCGTACACGTCGACCCGCGGGTAGGCCGGATCGTCGGAGATCCACGCCGGGATCGGCGCACCCCAGTACCGGTTGCGGCTGATGTTCCAGTCGCGCGCGTTCTCGAGCCACTTGCCGAACTGGCCGTCGCGGATGTGCTCGGGCACCCAGGTGATCTGCTGGTTCAGCTCCACCATGCGGTCGCGGAACTTCGTGACCGCCACGAACCACGAGGGCACCGCCATGTAGATCAGCGGCTGACCCGATCGCCAGCTGTGCGGGTAGGAGTGTTCGATCGTCTCGTGCCGCAACAGTTTTCCGGCGGCCTTGAGATCCTTGATGATGACCGGATTCGCGTCGAACACCATCAGGCCCTCGTACGGCGGCACCATCGAGGTGAACTTGCCGCCGGCGTCGAGCGGCTGCACGACCTCGATCCCGTTGGCGGAGGCGACGTCCATGTCCTCCTCACCGAACGCGGGCGCCAGATGCACCACGCCGGTTCCGGAGTCGGTGGTCACGTAGTCGGCGTTCAGCACGCGGTGCGCGTGGGGGTGGCCGAGGAAGAAGTCGAACGGCGGCCGATAGCGCAGGCCCGCCAGCGCCGCGCCCGAGTGCTCCGAAAGCACCTCGAGTCCGTCGTCGCCGGTGCCGAGTTCCCGGGCGTAGTGCGAGACCCGCTCGGTGGCCAGCACGTAGCGCTTACCGTCCTTGCCGCGCACGTGGGCATAGGTGATGTCCGGGTGGACCGCGATCGCCAGGTTCGAGGGCAGCGTCCACGGCGTGGTGGTCCAGATCAGCGCGTTGGCGCCGTCGAGCTCGTGCAGCGGATGGTCGGCCGCGACCTCGAGCAGCATGTCGACGGTAACCGCCGGATCCTGGCGCATCCGGTAGGCGTCGTCGAGGCGCGCCTCCTGGTTCGACAGCGGCGTCTGCTCGTACCAGCTGTAGGGCAGCACCCGGAAGCCTTGGTAGACAAGACCTTTGTCGTACAGCGACTTGAACGCCCACATCACCGACTCCATGAAGTCGAGATCGAGGGTCTTGTAGTCGTTGTCGAAGTCGACCCACCGCGCTTGGCGTGTCACATAGTCACGCCACTCATTGGTGTAACGAAGCACAGAGGATTTGCACGCGGCATTGAATTCCGCGAGGCCCATCGCATCGATCTGTGATTTGTCCGTGATACCGAGTTGCTTCTCCGCTTCGATTTCCGCGGGCAATCCGTGTGTGTCCCAACCGAAGCGCCGCTCCACGCGCTTACCGCGCATCGTCTGGAACCGCGGAACCAAATCCTTCACATATCCGGTGAGCAGATGTCCGTAATGTGGCAAACCGTTGGCGAACGGCGGCCCGTCGTAGAAGACGAACTCGTCGCACCCCTCGGCGCGGTTGTCGATGCTGGCACGGAAGGTGTCGTCGGCGGCCCAGTAGTCCAGCACCCGGCGCTCGAGCTCCGGGAACGACACGCTCGCGCCCTGCCGCGAGCCGGCATCCGCGGCGGTGAAGTCGACGCGGGGATAGGCGTTGCGGGTGGATGTCTCGTCCGCCATGGCGGCTGTGGTCTCCCTCGTGCCAGTGCGCTCGTTCGGCGCAGTCGGTGGGCACGGGGACGACGTCGGCGCCTGTGCGCCGCTGCCGCGGTACCACCCCGCTTGTCCGGCCGGATGTTCCGGCGGGCGGACCTCTCGTTGCGAGCTGTGACGGGCTCACCCGTTCGGTTCTACTGGGCGCTGGTGGCGCCGTTCTTCCGAAGGCTCCCCGGTGATGGCCGGATCACTGCCGATCTACAGGTTTGATTGTAGCCAGTGCGGGCAACGTTATTTCCGTGCCCTGCTCCCCACCCCGTTCACCGCACCCGTGCCCGCTCAGCGCTTGGCATGCCGGCCGGGACGCGATTGCGGGCCGTCCTCGGGTTCACGCATGGCCAGCGCGCTGACCAGCAGCAGGATCGCACCGATCACGCAGACGACGATGCAACCCCACGCCCAGATCACCGATCCGGTCGTCAACGCCGTCACCAACAGGGCGAAGCCGATCGCGGCCAGGACGAGCGTCAGAACGAGCATGGTCACCCCCTAGGCGGGCAGGGCGGGCCGCAGCGCCCCCGAGGGGCCGGGCGGCTCGGCAGAACTACGACCACACAGCGGCATGCGACGCCGGACCCCGTCGTATCGGCGGGGTGGCGGGCACCCGGGACGAGCTATTTGCCACCCTTGGCGTACGACGCCGGACCGTGGCTGTTCGATACCGCCTCGAAGGCCTCGCCACCGTCGACCGGAACGGCCGAACCGCGGTTCTCCAGCTCCTCGAGCTGCGATTCCAGGTAGGACTTCAGGCGCACCCGGTACTCGCGCTCGAAGGTCTTCAGCTGCTCGATGCGGCTCTCCAGCACGCTGCGCTGCTGGGTGATGGTGGCCATGATCTCGGTGTGCTTGCGCTCGGCGTCGGCCTGCAGGGCGTCGGCCTTCTCCTTGGCCTGGCGCAGCTGGCTGTCGGATCGGGTCTGCGCGTCCGACAGCAGCGAATCGGCCTTCTGCCGCGCCTCGCCGACCATCGCGTCCGAGCGGGTCTGCGCTTCGCTGACCATTCGCTCGGAATTCGCCCGGGCGTTGGAGAGCAGCTGTTCGGCCTCGGCCTTGGCGTCGGTGGTGAGCCGGTCGGCCATTTCCTGTGCCAGGCTCAGCACCTTCGCGGCCTGCAGGTTCGCATCCGCGGCGGAGTTGTCCTTGGGGGCCACCGGCGCGGCGGCCTGCACCGGCATCGGCGGCGCAACGGGCGCGGGCTTCGGCGGTTCCGGTTGCGGCGGCGCGGGTTTCACCGCCTGCGGCGCGGGACGCGACTTCTTGGCATCCGCCAATTCGGCATCCAGCTCAGCAACTCGCTGGCGCAGGTCCGCATTCTCCTCGATGAGGCGCGAGAGCTCCTGTTCGACCAAGTCGAGGAAGGCGTCGACTTCATCCTCGTTGTAGCCGCGCTTCCCGATCGGCGGTTTGCTGAACGCGACGTTGTGCACATCGGCTGGAGTCAGCGGCATGGAAGGATCCCTTCGCGCTTCGTACGGAGATCTAGCGTAGATCTTCTAGCAAGCTCTTCTTCTCGGCCCATTCTGTCACACCGGAGCTATCGGCTGCCCGAGCCTGCTGACGATGGACATCAGAATGAACACGATGAAAAGCAGGACCATAATCGACAGATCCAGTCGAATTCCCCCCAAGTTCACGGGAGGTATCAGGCGCCTCAACAGTTTCACCGGCGGATCGGTGATCGTGAAGATCACCTCCAGAACGACGGCGACGAACCCCCGCGGATGCCAGTCGCGCGCAAAGCTGCGGATGAACTCGACGATCACTCGGCTGATCAGCAACAGCCAGAAGAGGAACAGGAGTACATACAGCACCTGAAACAAGGCCACCTGTCCACTTTGCCTCAGATTCGGTGTCCTGCAAACTCCCCGCGCCGTGCATCCGGCGTCCTTTCCCCCCACGCGGCTCACCCGACCGGGGCCGCCGCCGCGCCGCGGCACCCGGTTCGGGGTTTATTTCTGGTTGTAGAAGCCGTTTTCGGCGATGCGCCGGCGCTCCTCGGCCGATACATCGACATCCGACGGTGAGAGCAGGAACACCTTGGTGGCCACCTTGTCGAACGAACCACGCAGCGCGAACGCCAATCCGGCGGCGAAATCCACCAGGCGGCGCGCGTCGGCGTTGCTCATTTCGACCAGATCCATGATCACGGGCGTACCGTCACGGAAACGCTCGCCGATGATCGCGGCCTCGGCATAGGTGCGCGGACGCAGTGTCGTGATCTTGGACAACGGACCTCCGTCCTCGAAGACGGGGGCGCGGCGCGGAGCCGGCTCGAACCGGGCGCGCTCCTCCATCCGCCGCTCTTCCATCCGCCGTTCGGCCTCGGGATCGACCGCCAGCGCACCGTGCGTGGTGCCACGCACCATCGGAGTGCCACCGCCGAGTCCGCGCGAGCGGCCCGAAGGTGCGGATTCGATCCGGGTCGGGCGGCGCAGGGGCTCGTAGCGGTCGTCGGAGTAGGACTCGTCGGCGAACTCCGAGCGGCGCGGCACCGTGTAGCCGGGCTGATAGGGCGCCTTGTAGGCCGGCTCCGGGTAGCCCGGATCGTCGGCGAAGCGGTCGTCGCCGAAACGCGAGCGCCCGGCGTCGTACGGATCGTCGTCGAAACGCGAGCGGCGCACACCGCGGTCGTCCGCACCCAGCGGACCACGGTCGTCGATACCCCGAGGGCCACGGTCGTCGACGTAGTCGTCTTCGTATTCCTCGAGCGGGACCATGCCGAAGTAGGCCTTGAACCTGTGCAGCGTACTCATGCTCCCACCTCACTAACGCTGGGCTCCAGCACGAGCATGCTCGTGGCTGCGCTGATGTCTCGCTCGCTACGCTCGCTCATCCTGGTCGACCTTCCTACGGCCCCGACTGACCTGGGGTGTTGAAGTCCTGCTCAGACCTCGTCAGCCCCAAGCATATGTTTCGAATGTGACTGATGAGGTTTCTTTGCTACTGCGAGGTTATCGGTCGCGCGCCCATCAGAGCAGTACCGACACGCACGCAGGTAGACCCGTGTCGAATGGCGGCCTCGAGGTCGCCCGACATGCCCGCCGACAACTCGGTCGCGCCCGGATGCGCGGCCAGCAGCGTGCGATGCAGACCGGCCAGTTCGGCGAAGGCCGGGTCCGGGTCCGCGCCCAGCGGCGGAATCGCCATCAGGCCCGCGAGCTGCAGATTCTCGGATTTCGCGACCTGATCGGCGAGCGCCGGGAGATCATCCGGGACAACGCCGCCGCGCGCCGGATCGCGATCCAGGCTCACCTGCAGTAGCACACGCAGCGGATCCGCGCGCGCTCCGTCCGCACGCGCGGCCGCCGTGGCGGTGTCAAGGGCCCTCACCAGACGCTCCGAATCCACCGAGTGCACCGTATCGGCCCAGCGCACAACCGATTTCGCCTTGTTGCGCTGCAATCGGCCGATCATATGCCAGCGCATCTGCGCCAGATGGCCTAATGAGGCCACCTTGGCGGAGGCCTCCTGCTCCCGCGATTCGCCGAATTCCCGCCGGCCGAGCCGATACAGGATCTCCACGTCGGAGGCCGGGAAGTATTTGGTCACCGGCAGCAACCGGACGGTGGCCCGATCGCGCCCGGCGGCGCGGCACGCGGCATCGATGCGATCTTCCAGGCTGCCGAGAGCGGCGGCAAGCTCGGCCTCGCGAGACTGCGGCATCCCCGGCCCGGATTCTGTTGTGCCGACCTCGGATTCGGCGTTGTTCACCGCTCCCCCTCCATCCAGATCACCCCGGCGATGCGACCGGTGGGCGCGCCGCGGCGGTGGCTGAACAGGGTTTCGTCGGTGATGGTGGAGCGCGGATCGACCGCGACCGCGCCGACCCCGGCCGCCTCCAGCTGACGGCGGATGCCGGCTCGCAGGTCCAGCCCCGGCGTACCGCGCCGGGTCGTGGTGGCGCTGCCGGGCAGATGGGCCTCCACATCGTCGCGCATGGCGGCGGGCACCTCGTAGTCCTCGCCGCCGGCGGCCGGTCCCAGGAAGGCGCCGATACGGTGCGGCTGGGCGCCGACCGACATCATCGCCTCGAGGACCTTCGGCACGATGCCGATGCGGGCGCCGACGCGTCCGGCGTGCACGGCCGCGATCACACCGGCCTCGTCGTCGGACAGCAGCAAGGGGACACAGTCGGCGGTGAGGACCACCAGCGCGAGATTCGGCACGGTGGTGACGAGCGCGTCGGTCACCGGAACCGGTTCGGCGCGCGGGCCGTCGACGATCTCGACGTTGCGACTGTGCACCTGTTCCATCCAGACCAGGCGGCCGGGCGGCAGGCCGATGCCCTCCGCGAGACGAATCCTGTTGCGGCGCACGGCTTCCGGATCGTCGCCGACGTGGTCGCCCAGGTTGAACGAGTCGTAGGGCGCCACCGAGAACCCACCGGCCCGCGTGGTCGTCACCCGTCGCGTCCGAACCGAAGCCTGTGTCATATCTCCGAGATTAATAGGCCGCGCCGGTTCGGAGTCGAGCCCGCCGCCCAATGATCCGGAACGGATGTGGCGAGGCGGCGAAGTGGGGCACAGCGCGAGCATGACCGCCGAAGTACCCACGGCGTGCTAGTTCATGCACACGACAGTGCCGCCACACGAGATCGCCGCGTTCACCGCCGCCGGGTGCGACGCCTCCCGTCGCGGTGTCCGGTCTCACACATCGTTGTCCCGGACATCGATCGGCCTCCACGGGCCGCAAACGCCGCTGCCCCCTCCGAAACGTCGGAGGGGGCAGCGAGATCGGCGTCTGCTACCGGCGCATGAAATCGGGGACGTCGACGTCGTCGGTGTCCTCGTCCGGCATCTGAATGTGTGAGCGGCTGTTGTGCGCGATGGTCGGCTCGGCGACCGGGCGCGGTTCGTAGGACGGGGCCGGGCCACGGGCAGGCGTCGGGTCGGCCGCGCGCTCGGGCTCCGGCTGGCGGGTGCTGCCGAACTCGCGGCGGGTCGTGGACTGGCCGATGTCACCGGCTCGGCCCGCGCCGATATTTGTTCTGCCCGCCGGTTCGATGCGCCGGGCCGGGGTGCCCCCGTCGAAGCCGGCGGCGATCACCGTGACCCGGACCTCGTCGCCGAGCGAATCGTCGATCACCGTGCCGAAGATGATGTTGGCCTCGATATGCGCGGCCTCCTGCACCAGCGAGGCGGCCTCGTTGATCTCGAACAGACCGAGGTCCGATCCACCCGCGATCGACAGCAGCACGCCGTGCGCACCGTCCATCGACGCCTCCAGCAGCGGCGAATTGATCGCCGCCTCCGCGGCTTTCACGGATCGTCCCTCGCCGCGCGAGGAGCCGATGCCCATCAGGGCCGAACCGGCGCCGGACATGACGCTCTTGACGTCGGCGAAGTCGACGTTGATCAGACCCGGGGTGGTGATCAGATCGGTGATGCCCTGGACACCGTTGAGCAGCACCTCGTCGGCGGAGCGGAAGGCGTCCATCAGGCTCACCGCCGCGTCGCCGAGCTGTAGCAGCCGGTCGTTCGGGATCACGATGAGGGTGTCGCAGGATTCGCGCAGTGCCTGGATACCGGCCTCGGCCTGGTTGCTGCGCCGCTTGCCCTCGAAGGAGAACGGCCGCGTCACCACACCTATGGTCAGGGCGCCCAGCTTGCGGGCGATCGAGGCCACCACGGGCGCGCCACCGGTACCGGTGCCGCCGCCCTCGCCGGCCGTCACGAAGACCATGTCGGCGCCCTTGAGCACCTCTTCGATCTCGTCCTTGTGGTCCTCGGCGGCCTTGCGGCCCACCTCGGGATCCGCGCCGGCGCCGAGACCGCGGGTGAGTTCGCGGCCGACGTCGAGTTTGACGTCCGCATCACTCATCAGCAGTGCTTGCGCGTCGGTGTTGACGGCGATGAACTCGACTCCCTTGAGTCCCTGTTCGATCATCCGGTTGACGGCGTTCACGCCGCCGCCGCCGATACCGACGACCTTGATCACTGCAAGGTAGTTGTGCGGGGGCGTCATGGGCTCTCGCCTTCCTTCGATCCAAAGCCTGTCGTTTTCGGATTCTCGGCAGAGCGCCGATTCGAGGTCCCCGGTCCGCCCGGGGTTTCACTCGGACAAACCCTAAACCTGAACCATAGGGTTGGCGTTATGTCAAGTATCCGACTGGTGCGGAACGCTATTCGCACCCGTCGCGATCCGTGCGCAGGCGCGCCGACACGAGGGTCAGAATCTTGTGTGATCCGTCTCGTCCGAGCCCGTCGGGCATGGTACCGCAAACGGCCGCCGCAGACACCGAGATCGAGTCTCGATATCCGCACGACCGCGGATTCACCGGCCCCGCACGCGACTGCGGCACCCGGACGGGCCCAGGTGCCACGGCCATCACGCACGGCCATCGACTCCCGGCCGCCGGTCGAAAACCGCAACGGCACAACGAGTGTCACTATCTTACCGTTACCAGATCGGGACTCGAAACGTCGTATACCGTTCCCGGGCGCGTCAGCACCGGAAGCACCACCGCGGCTTTGCGTTCGGAGTCGTCCGCACCGCCCCAGACCACCGTACGGTCGTCGCGCAGCTTCAGTTCGATATCCGAAACCGACCGCGCCACAACCTCTCCCACCTGCGCACGAAGCGCCGGCGGGGCGGCGTCGAGAACCGCGACCGCGGCCCGGGTCACCGGATCGGCGCTGCCGGGGTGGTCGGTGACCAGCTTCGCGACGCCCGGCGGCGGCGGTTCGATCGCGAATTCGACGCTGTCGGCGTCGAGCAGATGCGGTCCCTGCGGACTGTCGAAGAACACCACCGCGGTGCGCTCGTCCACCGTGACCCGCACCGTGGACGGAAACACTCGCTGGACCCGCGCCGCCCGCACCTTCGGCAGCGACGCGACCCGGCGCGCGATCGCGTCGGTGTCGATGCGCAGCATGGAACGGCCGCCGGGGATCTGCAGCACCGCGCGCACATCCTGCTCGGGCACCGCGGACGCCCCCTCGACCTGCACGGTGCGCACCGAGAGCGCGGGAGTGAAGTAGGCGACCACGAGCAGCCCGATCACCACGACCACGATCGGCGCGCCCCACAGCAGGATTCGCCGCCACCGGCCGTCGAAGGGCAGCCGCGCGCGGGTCCCGGCGCGGCGGAGACGGTTGTCGCCGTCCGCGAACTCGTCCTCGGCGTCCGGATCGGACTCGTCGATCGTCGCGCGGCGTGTCATATCCACCTCCCTCTCCGGCCGGCACCGCCGGGCGGGGGTGCCGGGTTCACCGTCCCGTCGACGGGCGTACCCGCAGTCCGTCCAGAATCTGCCCGCCGAGCATCGTCACGTCCCCGGCTCCCATGGTGATCACCACGTCCCCCGCACGCGCCAGGCTCGCGGCCTGCCGGCCCACCCGCGACATATCCGGTTGGTAGTGCACGGGTTTGGTGACCGCCTGAGCCACCAGTGCGCCGTTGACCCCGGGCAGCGGCTTCTCGCGGGCGCCGTAGACGTCGAGGACCACGACCTCGTCCGCCAGCGACAGCGCGGCGCCGAACTCCTCGGCGAAGGTGGCTGTGCGGCTGTACAAATGCGGCTGGAACACCACGATCACCCGCCCCTGCCGGGAGCGGGCGCCGTCGGCCGCCTCCTGGCGGACCAGTTCGGCCGCCGCGCCGAGCACGGCCCGAACCTCGGTCGGGTGGTGGGCGTAGTCGTCGAAGACCCGCACCCCGTTCTCACGCCCGACGAACTGGAAGCGCCGGTGAACGCCACCGAATCCCTCCAGGCCCTGCAGGATTTCGTCCACGTCGGCCCCGGCGTCGCGGGCGGCGAGCAGCGCGGCGAGGGCATTGAGGGCCATGTGGCGGCCGGGCACCGACAGTCGCAGCGTGCGCGGCGCGGGTTCGTCACCCAAGTGCACCGTGGCCACACCGCCCACGTCGCGCGGCTCCCAGGCCACCAGCCGGGCCTGCATCGGCACCGGCACGTCGACCGTTTCCGCCGAGCCGTAGCCGGCCACCCGGATATCGAGCTCCCCGGCCGCGACGCGCTCGGCGACCCGGCGGGCCAGTGCCAGCGAGCCCGGATCGTCCAGGCAGACCACGAGCAGCCCGCCGGGGACCAGTCGCGCCACGAAGTCGTCGAACACCTGGACGTAGGCCTCGTCGGAGCCGAAGAAATCCAGATGATCGGATTCGATGTTGGTGACCACGGCGACGTCCGGATCGTATTGCAGCAGTGAGCCGTCCGACTCGTCGGCCTCGGCCACGAAATAACCGCCGGTGCCGTGATGGGCGTTGGTGCCCGCCTCGTTCAGCTCACCGCCGACGGCGAACGACGGATCGAAGCCGCAGTGCTGCAACGCCACGACCAGCATGGAGGTGGTGGAGGTCTTGCCGTGGGTACCCGACACCAGCAGGGTGTGGTTACCGCGCATCAGTTCCGCGAGGACCGTGGGACGCATGAGCACCGGCACACCGCGCCGATTCGCCTCGACCAGTTCGGGATTGGTCTTCGGGATGGCGGCATAGGTGGTGACCACCGCGCTCGGACCGCCCTCCAGCAGATCCAGCGCACTCGCGTCGTGGCCGATGCGGACCTGGGCCCCGCGCGCCCGCAACGCCAGCACGCCGCGGCTCTCCTTGGCGTCCGAGCCCGACACCTCGCCGCCGCGGGCGAGCAGAATCCGCGCGATCCCCGACATGCCGGCACCGCCGATGCCGACCATGTGGACCCGCTGCAACAGTTCCGGCAGTTCGGCGGGAGCCTGCCCGGTGTGGTTCACCGGGTCCGCGGCCCCCACTGCGGCCGTCTCGTTTCCTCCGGTCACCGTCCGGTCACCTCCAGCACGATTCGCGCCACCGTATCCGCGGCGTCGCGATGTCCGGCACCGGCGGCGGCGACCGACATGTTCGTCAGCGCGGCCGGGTCGGTGAGCAGCGCGATCACCTCGTCCATCACATACTTCGGCGTCATCTCCGCATCGGCGACGATTCTGCCACCGCCCTGCGCGACGATCGGGCGGGCGTTGAACTCCTGTTCGCCGTTGCCGTGCGGCAGCGGCACGTAGAACGCCGGCAGGCCGACCGCCGACACCTCGGCCACGGTCATCGCGCCCGAGCGGCACACCGCGGCGTCGGCGGCGGCATAGGCCAGATCCATCCGCGACAGATACGGCACGGCAACGTATTTCGCGCCGTCACGACCGGATTCGGTATCGATGCCCTCCAGATCGAGGGTGTTCTTGGGACCGTGCGCGTGCAGCACCGAGATGCCGGCCGCCAGCAGTTGCGCGGCCGCGCCGGACACCGCCTCGTTCAACCGGCGCGCGCCCTGGGAGCCACCGAAGACCAGCAGCACCGGCCCCTGCTGGGGCAGGCCGAAGTGGTCGCGGGCCTGGTTGCGCAATCCGGCCCGGTCGAGAGTGGCGATCGAGTCGCGCACCGGAATTCCGACCACCTCGGCGTCGGCGCGCCCACGTGCGTGCACACCCGAATTCGGCACGGCGGCGAGGACACGCGCCGCGCGGCGGGCGCCGAGCTTGTTCGCGATCCCGGCCTTCACATTGGCCTCATGCACCACCAGAGGCACCCGGCGCGAGCGTCGCAGCACTCCTCCACCGGCCGCGAGGTAGGCGGGCACCGAGACGTAGCCGCCGAATCCGATGATCACATCGGCCTCGACCGCATCGATCACCGCGCGGGTGCGGGCGACCGCGGCGCGGATCCGGCCGGGCAGGCGCAGCAGATCGGCGGTGGGTTTACGCGGCAGCGGGACCGGCGGAATCAGCTCCAGCGGATAGCCGCGTTCGGGGATCAGCGTCGTCTCCAGCCCGCGCTGGGTGCCCAGTGCGGTGATCCGGATCGAGGGATCCAGCCGGCGCAGTGCGTCCGCGACCGCCATCGCGGGTTCGATATGCCCGGCCGTGCCCCCACCGGCGACGATCACCGAGAGCGTCCGTTGCCCGGAACCCGTCGTGCCGCCGCTCTCGCCGGTTGTCACCTCGAATTACCTCGTTCTCTCGCATGTGTCATCGGATAGCTGGGCTCCCAGGCCCGGGTCGTGCGCCACGACGACGCTCCGCGCGCCTCCCGCCGTCCGGCGTCGGCGCTGCGTCGTCGTGCCGAATCCGAATCTATCGACCGCCGGGGTATCGCCGCACCCCCACCCCGCGCCTGAGCGGCCCCGCGGGACGTGCCCGCGCCGCGCGACCGACCGGATTTGTCCGACCGCTTGCGCGCCGGCGGCAGTTCCCGCCGGCGCGGGCCGGAGACCGCGCGGGCCCGGCCGGCGCGAGCGGGTGCGTAGGTTTCCGGGATCGGCAGCCGCAGCAACCGGCTGAACCGCCCGTCCTGCCCGGCCTTCAACGCGGCGATCGCCTCGGGTTCGTGCCGGGCCGCGCTCGCGATCAGGCCGAACATCATCAACGTGATCGCCAGCGACGAACCACCGGCCGACACCAGCGGCAACTGCAGGCCCGTCACCGGCAGCAGACCCACCACATAGCCGATGTTGATCAGCGCCTGCCCGGTGATCCAGGTGGTCGCGGCCGCGGTCAGCAATCGCAGGAACGGATCGGCCGACCGGCTGGCGATGCGCAGGCCGACGAAGACGAACAGCGCGAAAAGCCCCAGCACCAGGGCACATCCGAGAAATCCGAGTTCCTCGCCGATGATGGCGAAGATGAAGTCGTTGTGCGCGTTGGGCAGATAACTCCACTTGGCCCGGCTCTGGCCGAGCCCGCGCCCCCAGATCCCGCCGTCGGCGAGGGAGAACAGCGCCTGGCGCGCCTGATAGCCGATGCCCTGCGGATCGTCGCCGGGATTGAAGAACGCGCGCATGCGGTCGGAGCGATAGCCGGCCGACAGCGCCAGAATTCCCGCCGCGACCGCACCGGAGACCGCGATGGTCACGAACAGCCGCACCGGCAACCCGCCGAACCACAGCAGCGCGACCAGCACCAGGCCGACCGCGATGGTCGTCGACAGGTTCGGTTCCAGCACGATCAGCAGACAGACCAGCAGACCGGCCGGTACCAGCGGCACCAGAATGTCCTTGTAGCCGGCCTGGTCGCTGCGGCGGGTCGCCAGTAGGTGCGCACCCCACAGGATCAGGGTGACCTTCACGATCTCCGACGGCTGCACCGAGACGAATCCGAGGTCGAACCAGCGCCGCGATCCCTGTACCTGCGAACCGATGCCGGGAATCAGCACCAGCACCAGCAACAGCACCGACGCCGCGAACAGCGGGAACGACAGCTGCCGCAGCACGCGCATCGGGATCCGCAGCGCCACGTAGAACAGCGCCGCGCCCAGTGCCGCGAAGAACGCCTGCTGCATGAACAGCGAATACGCCGAACCGCCGTCGGCGTAGGCCTCCACGCTGGACGCCGACAGCACCATCACCAGCCCGAGCACGGTGAGCAGGGTGGCGATGGTGACGACCAGGTGGAAATCGGCCAGCGGGCGCGCCAGCCAGGCACCGAACCAGGTGCCCACGGGCTTGCGCGCCGGTTTCGTCACTGCTGGCTCCCGATATCTCTCTCGTCCAGGGCCTGCACCGCCGCCACGAAACTGCGGCCGCGGTGGGTGTAGTCGGCGAACATGTCCAGGGAGGCCGCGGCCGGGGCGAGCAGGACGGTGTCACCGCGCCCCGCGTATCCGGCGGCGATGCGTACCGCGCGGGCCATCACCGCGTCGGCGCCGTCGATCTCGGCGACCAGAGAGGCCGTGGAGGGTTCCCCGCTCATCTGTGCATCGTCACCCGAACCGAGCTCGACCACCGGGACATCCGGCGCGTGTCGCGCCATTGCCGCCGCGATGATCGGCGCGTCCTGACCGAAGACCACCGCGGCGACGAGGCGCTCGGCGACCTCCTCGATCAGATCGTCGATATGGGCGCCCTTGAGCTGACCACCGGCGATCCACACCACCTGCGGATGCGCCAGGATCGACGACCGCGCGGCGTGCGGATTGGTCGCCTTCGAATCGTCGACGAATCCGACTCCGGCCAGTTCCCGCACGAAGGCGGCGCGATGCGGGCCCACCTTGTGCTCGGCCAAGCCCTCCTTGACGAACTGCGGCGCGACGTCGATGGCGCGGGTCAGCGCGGCCGCGGCCAGCGCGTCGGCGACACCGGCGGGTCCGGGCGGGCTGATATCGCCGACCTCGGCCAGGATCGCGGCCTTGGTGAAGGCGCGGTCCAGCAATTTGCCGTCGACCACGCCGAGTTCGCCGTCGGCCGGCACCCCGATCCGGAAGCCGACGGTGCGGCGCGCCTTGGACTTTCGCGCCAGCGCGGCCGCGACGGGGTCGTCCAGGCCGACCACGCCGACCCGTCCGGTCAGGGCACGCGCCTTGGCGGCGGCGTAGGCGTCGAGACCGCCGTGCCAATCCAGATGATCCTCGGCCACATTCAGCACCACGCCTGCCTCCGGGCGCACCGACGGCGCCCAGTGCAGCTGGAACGACGACAGCTCGACCGCGAGGATCTGCGGTCCCGGGGTGCGGCGCAGCGCGTCCAGGATCGGCAGTCCGATATTGCCGCAGGCGACGCTGGGCAATCCGGCCGCGCGCAGGATGGCGTGGGTCATCTGGGTGGTGGTGGTCTTACCGTTGGTTCCGGTGATCACCAGCCATTTGCGCACCGGACCGTAGAGCCGCGCCTGATCCACCCACCAGGCGAATTCCACATCGCCCCAGACCGGAACGCCCTCGGTGACCGCGGAGACCAGCACCGGCGAACCCGGTCGCCAGCCCGGGCTGGTGATGACCAGCGCGAACCGTTCCAGCGCACCGGGTTCGACCAGTTCGGCGGCGGTGGCGGTGTCGAGGCCGAGTTCGGCGGCCTCGGCCATCGCCTTCTCCCCGGCGTCGGTGACGACAGGGCGGGCGCCGATATCGCGCAGCGGCTCGATCAGCGAGCGGCCCGACACCCCCCATCCCGCGACGAGAACGTCACGGCCACGCAGAAATTCGAGCATGGGACCCGGTGATCGCAGGGCCCGCGGAGTATGTTCGACCATCGCTGCTTACCCGACCTGAGAGAGGTATTCGCTGTAGAACAAGCCCAGACCCACCGCCGCCGCGATTCCGGCGAGCAGCCAGAACCGAATGATGACCGTCGTCTCCGCCCATTTGCTCAACTCGAAATGGTGATGGAACGGCGCCATCTTGAACAACCGGTTGCGGGTGGTCCGGAACACCGCCACCTGCAGCACCACCGACACGGTCTCGGCGACGAACAGCGCGCCGATCACGACCATGAGCAGTTCGGTGCGGGTGGTGATCGACAATCCGGCCAGCAGGCCACCGAGGGCCAGCGAACCGGTATCGCCCATGAAGATCTTGGCGGGAGCCGCATTCCACCACAGGAATCCGACGCACGCCGCCGCGCCCGCGGCACACACCAGCGCCAGATCCAGCGGATCGCGCACGTTGTAGCAGCCGGCCTCGGCCTTGAACTCACAGGCGTGGTAGTACTGCCAGAACGTGATGATCACGTAGGCGCCCAGCACCAGGCTCATGGAACCCGCGGCCAGGCCGTCCAGACCGTCGGTCAGATTCACCGCGTTCGACCACGCGACCACGACCAGGCAGACGAACGCCAGGAAGATGATCACGCTCATCGAGACGGTGTTTATCTCGCGCACGTACGACAGATGCCGGCTGGCCGGGGTGCGTCCGCCCGCGCCGCGGAACTGCAGCGCGAGCACTCCGAAGATCACCGCGGCGCCGAGCTGGCCGATGTACTTACCGGCGGCGGTCAGGCCCAGGTTGCGCTGTTTGCGCAGTTTGATGAAGTCATCGATGAAGCCGACCACGCCGAGCGCGGTGGCCAGACCGAGAACCAGCAGACCCGAGACCGAGGGCCCGTCGGCGTGATAGCCGATCCCGATCAGATGCGAGCCCAGATATCCGGCCCACATGCCGATCAGGATCGCGACGCCGCCCATGGTCGGGGTGCCGCGCTTGGCCTGATGACTCTCCGGGCCGTCGATGCGGATCTCCTGGCCGAATCCGCGCCGGGCGAACATGCGGATCAGCAGCGGCGTCAGCAGGATCGATACCGCCAGCGCGATCCCCGCCGCGAACAGAATCTGCCTCATCCAGCTGCCTCCGTGCCCTGCCCACCCGATGCGAGCACGTGCTGCGCCACCGCCCACAGACCGGCGGAGTTCGACGCTTTGACCAGTACCACGTCACCGGCCGCGATCTCGTTGTCCAGCAGGGCGATCGCGGATTCGATATCGGGTACGAGGATCGATTCCTCGCCCCACGAGCCTTCCATGACCGCGCCCTGGTGCAGCGCGCGGGCCGGGCGCCCGGTGCCGACCACGATCAGCCGGTCGACGTCCAGCCGCACCGCGAGCCGTCCGATGTTGTCGTGTTCGACGACCGATTCCTCGCCCAGTTCGGCCATTTCGCCCAGGACCGCCCAGCTGCGCCGGCCGCGCGGCGCATCCGGCGTACCGCCGGTGCGCGACATCGACACCAGCGCCTTGAGCGCGGCACGCATGGAATCCGGATTGGCGTTGTAGGAGTCGTCGACGACGGTGACCCCGTCGGCCCGGGTCCGCACATCCATCCGGTGCGCCGAATCGACCGTCGCACCGGCCAGGGCCCGGGCCACGGTGTCGAGATCCGCACCGCATTCCAGCGCCACGGCGGCCGCGGCCAGCGCGTTCGAGATCTGGTGCTCGCCGTACACCGCCAGATGCACCTCGGTGTGAGACCCGTTGGCGTGCAGGGTGAATCGCGCCCGCGCCTCGGCGTCGAGCACGATGTCGGTGGCCCGCACGTCCGCGCCGGACGCCTGACCGAAGGTCACCACCCGGGCCCGGGTCCGCTCGGCCATGGCCGCCACCCGCGGGTCGTCGGCGTTGAGCACAGCGACGCCGGTGGGCGGAAGCGCTTCCACCAGTTCGCCTTTGGCCTGCGCGATGGCGTCCCGGCCGCCGAACTCACCCAGGTGCGCGGTGCCGACGTTGAGGACCACACCGATCCGCGGGGGTGCGATCTCGGTCAGCGCCTTGATATGGCCCGGACCGCGCGCGGACAGTTCCAGCACCAGGAAGCGGGAGTCGGCTCCCGCGCGCAACGCCGTCCACGGATGGCCCAGTTCGTTGTTGAAGGATCCGGGCGGGGCGACCACCGCGCCCAGCGGCGCGAGCACGCGCGCCAGCAGGTCCTTGGTGGAGGTCTTTCCGGCCGAACCGGTCACCCCGACCACGTTCAGGCCGGCGGCGGCCAGCCGGTCCACACTCGCCCGCGCCAGTTTCGCCTGCGCCGCCAGCACCGCGGCGCCCGAGCCGTCGGTGTCGTGGGCCAGCACATAGGAACGATTCGCCGACGCGCCGGCCGCGGGGGCGAAGGGTTCGACCACGATCGCCGGCACGCCGACCGGCCGCGCCGCCAGCACCGCCACCGCACCGGAGGCCACGGCCTTGCCCGCGTAGTCGTGCCCGTCGACATGCTCCCCCGGCAGGGCCAGGAACAGGTCGCCGGAATTGATTCGGCGCGAATCGAATTCGACCGCACCGGTCACCGTCACCGCGGGATCGCCCACATCGTGCAGCGTGCCGCCGACGATCTCGGCGATCTCCCGCAGAGTCATTTCGATCATGAAACCGTCAGGTCTTTCGTTTTACGTTCCAGGGCCTGTCCCAGCACCTCACGGTCGTCGAACGGATACTTCACACCCGCAATCTCCTGCCCGGTCTCGTGTCCCTTACCTGCCACCAGCACCACATCCCCCGGCCGTGCCCAATCCACGGCGGCGGCGATGGCGGCGGCCCGATCGCCGATCTCGCGCACCTCACCGCGTTCGGCCTCGGCGATGCCCAGCGCGCCCGCGCGGATCGCGGCGCGAATCTCGGCCGGATCCTCGGTGCGCGGATTGTCGTCGGTGATGACCAGCAGATCCGCGCCGCGCGCCGCGGTGGCGCCCATCAGCGGCCGCTTACCGGCGTCGCGATCGCCACCGGCGCCCACGACCACGGCCAGGCGGCCGCCGGAGTCGCGCAGATGCCGGCGCAGCGTCGCGATCACCGATTCCACCGCGGCCGGCTTGTGCGCGTAGTCGACGAGGGCCAGGAAATCCTGTCCCGCGTTCACCCGCTGCATCCGGCCGGGCACGTCCACCTCGCCCAGCGCCGCGGCCGCCACCGCCGCGTCGACACCCGCCGCGGCGCACACCGCGATCGCGAGCAGGCCGTTGGCGATGTTGTAGCGCCCGGGCAGCCGCAGCCGCGCCGGAATCTCGCCCGCGGGGCCGATCGCGGTGAACTGCTGTCCGCCGTCGGCCAGTGCGGCGGCGCCGGTCACCGTCCACTCCGGTTCGGTCTCCCCGGTCGGGCAGTCCGTGGTCGCCACGGTGACGACCCGGGCGCGCCCGCCCGCCTCCCGCGCCAGCCGCCGGCCCCAGGCGTCGTCCACGCAGATCACACAGGTGTCGGCCGCGACCTGTCGCTGCGGCGCGCCCGGATCCGGGACGAACAGCCGGCGCTTGGCGGCGAAGTAGTCCTCGAAATCGGCGTGGAAGTCCAGGTGATCCTGCGACAGATTCGTGAACGCGCCGACGGAGAAGTGCACACCGTCCACGCGGCCCAGCGCCAGCGCGTGGCTGGACACCTCCATCACAACGGCCTGCACGCCCTGTTCCACCATCAGCGCGAACATCGCGTGCAGCTGCGGCGCCTCCGGTGTGGTCAGCGCGCTGGGCACCCGGCGGTACTCGACGGTGGCGCTCGCACCGGCCGCGGTCTCCTCCGGATTCGGATCGACGCGCCGCGCGATCCGCGTCTCGATCGTGCCGATCAGCGCGGTGGACAGCCCGGCCGCGGTCAGGCCCGCCTCCACCAGATACGAGGTGGTGGTCTTACCCGAGGTGCCGGTGATGCCGATGACCTGTAGTCGCCGCGAGGGGTGACCGTACACAGCCGCCGACAGTTCGCCCAGTACCGCGCGCGGATCGTCGTGCACGAGCACCGGCACATCCAGTTCGCCGATCAGCTCCGCCCCCGCGGCGTCGGTGAACACCGCGACCGCACCGCGCTCCACGGCGTCGGCGGCGAAGCGGGCGCCGTGGGCCTTGGCACCGGCCAGACCTGCGAACAGGTCACCGGGCTGCACGGCATTCGAGCGCTGTTCGATGCCGGTGATCTCGATCCCGGCCGGGTCGCCGGAGTTCAGCCGCGCACCGGTCAGTTCGGCAGCGGCCTGCACCGGCGTCGACAACGCAACGGCGGGGCGAAGCACCTGCGGGCTGGGCTGCACGGGCACCAGGCTCCTTTCGTGGGCGCACATCTGTGCATCGGGTCGAGATTCGGGGTCGGGGAGTCAGGTTACCTGTGGGCGATCGACGGCCACGCAGCGTGGCCGCCTCGCGCGCACCGGCTCCCCGGACTCACCGCGCCCGCACCCGCCCGTGCGGCGGGCCGCAGACGGACACCCACGGTTCCGAAACCGGACATTCAGCCGCACACACCACTACATCGCCTGGAGCACAAGCTGTTTCGGCGGCACGGTGGACGGCGGAATCCGATCGCGCTGCAGCGCCCAGGAGGCGATGCTGTGGAACAGCGGCGCCGCCGACTGCCCGCCACTGCCGTCGGTGCTGCGCACGGGTGCGTTCAACATGATGCCGATGACGTAGCGCGGATTGTCGGCCGGGGCGATTCCGGCGAAGGTGATCCAGTAGCGATCGCTGGAATAGCACTGGCATTTGTCGTCGATCTGCTGCGCGGTTCCGGTCTTCCCGGCGATCTGATAGCCCTCGATCGCCGCAGGCGCGCCCGTACCCTGCTGATAACCCATCGGATCGCGCTGCACCACGGCCTGGAACATCTGCCGCAGCGTACTCGCGGTCTGCGGGCTCACCACCCGCACGCCGTCCGGCTGCGGTTCGCCGGTGCGGTGCCCGTCGGGGCCGATCACGTCCTTGACGATGCGCGGCGGGATCCGCACACCGTCGTTGGCGATGGCCTGGTACATCCCGGTCATCTGCAGCAGCGTCATCGAAAGGCCCTGTCCGATGGGCAGATTCGCGAACGTCGAGCCGGACCACTGGTCGCGCGGGGGCACGATGCCGCCGCTCTCGCCGGGCAGTCCGACACCGGTGCGCTGCCCCAGGCCGAAACGCTTGACCATATCCGCGAATCGGTCCTCACCGACCCGCTGCGCGAGCATCAGCGTGCCCACATTCGACGACTTACCGAAGATGCCGGTGGTGGTGTAGGGCATCACGCCGTGCGACCACGCGTCGTGCACGACCACGCCGCCCATGTGGATCTCACCGGGGACCTGGTGCACCTCGTCCGGATTGGTCAGGCCGTACTCGATGGAGGCCGCCGCGGTGATGATCTTGTTCACCGAACCGGGCTCGTAGGCATTGGTCACCGACGGATTGCCGATATCGGCCGAGGCCCAGAACTTCGGATCCTGCGCCGGATTGAAGGTGTTGTCGTTGGCCATGGCCAGCACCTGGCCGGTGTGGGCGTCCAGCACCACCGCCGAGGCGTCCTGCGCGCCGGATTTGTCCTTGGCCTCCTGGACCTGCTGCTGCACGTAGTACTGCAGATCGGAGTCGAGAGTCAGTTCGACATCGGAGCCGTTGACCGCGGGCACCTTGTCGCGCTCACTGCCGGGGATGACCGCGCCGTCGGAGCCGCGATCGTAGGTGTGCGAACCGTCGGTGCCGGCCAGCGTCGCGTCCATCGACGCCTCGAGCCCCACCTGGCCGTGCCCGTCCCAGCCGGTCGCGCCCACCACGTTGGCCGCCAGCGCGCCGCCCGGATACACCGGCGTGTCCTGACGCTCGGTCCCCACTTCGGGGAACTTCTCGGTGATCTCGTCGGCCACCCGGGAGTCGACGTTGTAGGCCAGATAGGTGAACTGGTCGTCGCTGCGCAGATTGGCGAGCAGTTCCGCTTCGGGGGGCGCGTCCTTGCCCAGCTTCTCGTGGATCGTCTTGGCGATCTCCTCCAGCCGCTTGTCGACCTCGGGCGCCTTGTCGCTCTTCGCCCGCGCGTCGGCCAGATCCTTGCGCACGGCCACCGGCCGGAAGTTGAGCTTCTTGGTCACGACGGTGAACGCGAGCCTGCGGCCGTCCCGATCGAGGATGGCGCCGCGTTGCGCCCAGTCGGTCTGATGGACCGTGCGCTGGCTGGCCGCCTCGGCCGACAGGTTGGGCGCGGAAAACGTTTGCAGCCAGAGCAATTGCATCGCGACGACGAGCAGCGCCACCAGCATGAGGACGCGCCCGACTCCGAACCGCAGCCGCGTGGAGGCATCCGCGGGCGAACCCGCCCGCGGGCGGGGAGCGCGGCGCGGCCGGGCGGGTGTGGATCGCACACCCGCCCGGCCGCGTCCCGTGGCACCTCCGCCGGTTCTGCCTCCGCCGCGGCCGGTCATCGATCGGCCCCCTCGGGTGCCGCCTGGACCACCGGCTGAGTGCCGGCCGGCTGCGCGGCGGGTGCTACGGGTGCGGGCGGACCGGCCGGTGCCGTCGGCTGGATACCCGCGGGTGCGACCGGCGCCGCCTGCGCCGCGGGCTCCGGCTCGGCAGCGGGTGCGGCCGGGGCCGCCTGTGCCGCCGGTTGAGTCCCGGCCGGCGGTGCCGCCGGCGCCGCCGGTGCGGCCTGTACCGGTGCCGGAACCTGCGTCGGCTGGGCCGGCGGCCGCGGCGCGGTCGTCGTCGGCGCCGGGGGCGGATTCTGATCGGCCGGACCGGGAGCGGGAGCCGGCGGGGCCGGGGTGGTGGTCACCGGGACCAGCCGTTCCCCTTGAGCCTGAGCGAGTTTCGGCGGCAGCGCACCCGGCTTGGCGGGAGTCGTGTTCAGCGGAGGCACCGGTGCGCCCTCGGCCGGAGTCTCCTTGCCGACCACCGTGACCGAACCGTCGGGCGCCACGAGCAGGCGGGCGGGATCCTTGGCCGGGATCATGCCCAGTTCGCGTGCGCGGTTGGCCAGTTCGGGCGCCGAGTCGGCGGCCTCGACCTCGCGCTGCAGTGCCGCGCGCTCGTCGAGCAACTGCCGGTTGATGCGGCGGGCGTCGCTGAGCTGATAGCTGTCCTCGGCGGCATGCGTGGTCAGCACCAGGGTCGCGAGCAGACCGCAGCCGAGCAGGGCGAGAATCGCCGCCACGAACGGCAGCCGTCCGGCCATCATCGACCCGGCGCGCCGGGGCAGCGGCGGAAGCACGCGCTCCCCCGCCCGATTGCGCCGGCGCGCATAGGCGCGTTGGGCCGCACCGGATTTCACGCGGTCGGCGCTGTGCGCTCGCCGCGGCGCGGACCGCTGCGTCCGCTGTGGTGCGTCCACCCGTGTCCGCACGCTCATATTCCTGCCTCCCCTACCGATTTCCTGTGGGACTGCCCGTCGTAGTGCTGCCGAACCGGCAATACCCCCGTCGCCGGATCGCTGTCACCCGGCCGCCTGTATTCGCTCCGCGGCCCGCATGCGCACCGGCGCCGCGCGTGGGTTCTCCTCGATCTCCGTTTCGCTCGCCTTCTCCGCGCCCCTGGTCAGAATCGCGAATTCCGGTCCCATGCCGGGCAATTCGACGGGCAGGTCCAGTGGTGTGCGCGAGGCCGAGGCCTGCGCGAAGATCTGTTTCACGACCTTGTCCTCCAGCGACTGGTAGGACATGACGACGATCCGGCCGCCGACCTCCAGCGCCGCCAACGCCGCCGGCACCGCGGCCTCGAGCGACTCGAGTTCGCGATTGACCTCGATCCGCAGGGCCTGGAAGGTGCGTTTGGCGGGGTGCCCGCCGGTGCGCCGGGTCGCCGCGGGGATCGCGTCGTAGAGCAGTTCCACCAGTTGGGCACTGGTCGTGAACGGTCGCTGCGCGCGCCGGCGGACGATCTCACTCGCGATCCGGCCCGCAAAGCGTTCCTCGCCATAGGTTTTCAGGATCCGGGCCAGATCGCCGTGGCTGTAGGTGTTGAGCACATCGGCCGCGGTGAGGTCGGAGGTCGGGTCCATCCGCATGTCCAGTGGGGCGTCCACCGAATAGGCGAATCCCCGCTCGGCCTCGTCGAGCTGCATCGAGGACACACCGAGATCCATCAGCACCGCGCGCACGGAGCCGCGTTCGGGCAGCCCGGCCTGGCGCAGCGCGCCGGGCAGGCCGTCATATCTGGTGTGCACCAGCGTGATTCGATCGGCGAAGGGCGCGAGCCGCTCGCCCGCCAGGCGCAGCGCCTCGGTATCGCGATCGAGCCCGATCAGGCGGATCGCGGGATAGGTCCGCAGGAAATGTTCGGCATGCCCGCCCAAACCGAGCGTGGCGTCGATCAGGACTCCGCCGGATTCCAGTGCGGGGCCGAGGATTTCGTCGGCACGACGCAAAAGAACCGGAACATGGCGGGGGCGGTCGCTGTCATGGTTCACCTCGACCTCCCGGATCCTGGCTCACGGTGCTTGCGACGGGTGGATGGCCTAACGAGTGGACAGCCAATGCCCCGGGGTCTCTGACCGAACACGGCACCTGGCGTTGGGGAAGTACGTCAGGGTCCGTGCCGGGCAGAGGCCGCAGGGCACTCGCCTGTCTCGGATCAGAAAATTCCGCCCAGCGACTCGTCTCCTGCCAGCGAGTAGTCCTCCTCGTGCTCGGCGAGGTAGGAATCCCACGCCTGTTTGTCCCAAATCTCGAGGAAATCGACCGAACCGATCACCACGCAGTCCTTGGACAGATTCGCGTAGCGGCGATGTTCGGCCGACAACGTGATCCGGCCCTGTCCGTCGGGACGTTGCTCGTCCGTGGACGCCGCCAAGGCACGAACGAAAGCCCTTGCCTGCGGGTTGCTTCGGGACGCCGCCGCGGCTCGCCGCGCCAGGGCGGTGAACTCTTCTTTGGGATAGACGGCAAGGCTGTGGTCCTGACCTTTCGTGACCATCAACCCTCCCGCCAGTTCGTCGCGAAACTTCGCAGGCAACGTCAGTCGCCCTTTGTCGTCCAGCCGAGGCGTGTAGGTACCGAGAAACACAGTCTCGACACCTCCCGCTCGATCACCTCGTCTGGATCGGCTCTTATCAGTGCGCGCTCCACATTACCCCACTTTCCCCCACTTTCAATCGAAAGCCGCGGTGATCTCGGTCCCCGGCTCGGGGATTGAGCAGGTCAGCTCAGCTATCACCGCGGTGGGGAGATTTCGTCGAGTTCCCCCGACACGCGCCGCCGGCGAGCCGGGCAGCCCGACAACCATCAGCAAACCCGCAGCTGGGAGCGGCCCCGGCCGGTGGTGGGTGAGAGTGGGGACCGGGCGTGGGGAAAGGTGGGGAAATGCGGGGACCGACGAATCCGCCACCCCGTGAACGCGATCCGGATCACTCCGCGAAAGAAAAACGACACGCCGCACATCACGGCGTGTCGTTCGAGGTGGTTCAGTTGTCGGCTACTCGCCGCTGGGCACGGCAATCATCGCGCAACCACATTCGGCCGCTCGCCTCCGCTCCCGCGGACGCGAGCGGAGGCTCAGCTGTCCTGCTCGAAGCGGCGCCTGAACCGATCTTCCATGCGGGCGGAGAAGCCACCGGCCTTGCGTTGCTTACCCTTTGCCGCACGGCCGGGAATGCCACCGGGACCGGAGGGGGCGTCGCCGCCGCCTCGGCCGCTCTTGGTCATACCCGAGCCGCCCAGCAGCAACAGCACACCCGCGCCGAACATCACGATGAAGCCGAGCAGGCTGATGATGGGGAATCCGCCGGGCTTGACGGGCAGGGCGATTCCCGCAATGAGAAGAACGAGGCCGAGGACGAAGAGCGCGGCCGCCTGAAGTCTGCGTCTTCCGGTGGCAGAGCGAAGCCGACCACCACGCACGGTCGAGGCGAATTTAGGGTCCTCAGCATAGAGCGCGCTCTCGATCTGTTCGAGCATGCGCTGCTCGTGCTCGGAGAGTGGCACGGTACCTCCCCCGGCACTAGGTCCTGGTTGTCGCCTCCGGGTAGACGACAAGTAGCCGACCTTGGCGGCTACTGCCACCAATGATACGAGTTCGATCAGTGCGCTACCACCTACTCGCCGATGTTCACGCCGTGCCGTCGGCGAGCCAGCCCGGAGCGGGACGCAACCGGGCCGCCGTAATCGCCAGCGCATCCTCCACATCGCGCAGGAATGCCTCCACCCGCGAGGCGAACTCGTCGGCCTGGGTATCGCTGATCGCCCGGTCCAGTCCGGCCTCGAGCGCGGCCCGGGTCTCGGAGAAGGAACTGAAGTAGTCCGACCACATCACGAATTCCGGTGCGGCCTGCTGCATCAGCACCCACGCGTTGCGGGAGCGGGCCCGCGGTGCGCGGTCGGCACCGGTCGCGGCCAGCACGGCCCCGGCCCCGCGCAGCGCCGCGAGGTAGGCGCTGCGCAGCCGCTCACGCGGATCGGGTTCGGCCCAGGCCTGCTGCACCATCGTGTCCGCCCGGTCGAGCAGTCCGCCCGCCCGGCCGGCACGTCGTGGATCGTCCATCCGACCAGCCATCTCGACACCTCCACATTTCGCATACCGCGCCCGGTCGACCGTGCCGAACCGAACAGGTATTCGAACGTTTCAATTGAATGTGAATATAGAGACGACCACCGACAGACTTTCGCGCCGAACGCGCGCCGCGCACCCTGGATGGGGACCCCGCACCCCACGCACCCAACTCCGACGCCCGCCCCCGACACCACAGACACCTTCGACAGACAGAGACGGCCCCGAAGATATGGCTCCCCGCTCATGACCGCCGTCAGGCCCCGCCACACCCCCGCGCCCGTCGTCGTCGACCTCTCGGCCGCGACGTTGCGCCACCGGCTGCACGACGCCCTAGCCGTGTACGTCGCGGCGATGGACTATCCACGCGGCACCGAACACCACCGCGCCCCGATGTGGGCCGAACACACCACCCGGCCGGGCTGGCAGGCCGTCGCCGCGGTGGTCCCCGACGACAGCGGCCAGGTCGATCTGCGCACCGCGCCGATCGTGGCGATCGCCTACGGCTATCGCGGCGCGCCACACCAGTGGTGGCATCAGCAGGTCCACACCGGCATGCGCCGCTCGGGCTGGCCGGAGCAGACCGCGCGGGCCCTGCTGTCGGATTACTTCGAACTCACCGAACTGCACGTCCATCCGTCCGCTCAGGGCCGCGGCATCGGCGAGACCCTGCTGGTCCGGCTGCTCGAGCAGCGCACGGAGGCGGCGGTGCTGCTGTCCACCCCGGAGGTCGACCGCGAGGCCAACCGCGCCTGGCGGCTGTATCGCCGGCAGGGATTCACCGATGTGGTCCGGCATTTCGTCTTCTCCGGCGATACCCGGCGCTTCGCCGTGCTCGGCCGCCGGCTGCCGTTACGGACGCCCGAACAGTGACGACACTGGTTCTCGGCTCCGGCCACAACGCACTGGTCGCGGCCTGCTATCTGGCACGCGCGGGACATCCGGTCGAGGTCCTCGAGCGCGACGAGGTGCTCGGTGGCGCGGTATCGACGGTCGAGCGCTTCCCGGGCCATCTCATGGACCGCGGTTCCTCGGCGCACATCATGATCCGCCACACCGGCATCATCGAGGAACTCGAGCTGGAGAAGTTCGGCCTGCGCTACATCGATTGCGACCCTTGGGCTTTCGCGCCCGCACCGGTGGGCTCGGATGCCCAGCCGATCGTCTTCCACCGCGATGTCGACCGCACCTGCGCCTCGATCGAACGGGCCTGCGGTCCCCGCGAGGCCGAGGCCTACCGGCGGTTCGTCCGCACCTGGGGTCCCCGGGCCCAACGGGTGATGCGGGCGTTCGGCGGCGCGCCGACACCGGGCCGGTTCCTGCGCGCGTTCTGGGGCCTCGACGCCCGGGGCGGCGGCAGCGCGCTGTCACGTGAATTCCTGCAGTCCGGAGATGCCTTGCTGGACAGCTGGTTCGACGACGAACGGCTGAAGGCGGCGCTGGCCTGGTTCGGCGCGCAGTCCGGACCGCCGATGTCGGAACCCGGCACCGCGCCGATGGCCGGTTTCGCCGCCCTGATGCACACGCTCCCGCCCGGCCGCGCGGTCGGCGGCAGCGGTGCGCTCACCACGGCACTGGTGGCGCGGCTGCGCGCCGACGGTGGCACCGTCTCGGCCGGTGACGAGGTAACCGAACTGCGCCGCGCGGGCGAGGGCTGGCGGGTGCGCACGGCCGGCGGACGCGACCTGTCCGCCCGCACCGTGATTTCCGGCACACACGTGCTCACCACCCTGGAGTTGTTGCGGCGCGGCGGATTCGACGACACCGTTCTCGCCGACTGGCGGCGGCGTATCCGGGTCGGCCCCGGCATCGGCATGGTCGTGCGGACCGCGACCTCCGCGCTCCCCGTGTACCCCGGTGCCACTCCGGAGGAGTCGACGCGCGGACTGCAATTGCTGGTGACCGATCGACGGCAGCTGCGACTCGCCCACGCCGCCGCGCTGGCCGGGGAACTGCCGCCGCGGCCGGTGGTGCTGGCCATGAGTTTCAGCGCCCTCGACCCCACGATCGCACCGCCCGGCGAACATCAGCTGTCACTGTGGGCGCAGTGGCATCCGCACCGGCTCGCCGACGGCAGCGAGTGGAGCGCGCACGGTGAGCGCGAGGCCGACCGCATCATCGCCGAAGTCGACTCCTACGCACCCGGTTTCGCCGATTCGGTGCGGCAGCGGTATGTGCAGACACCCGCCGATCTGGAGACCGAATTGGGGCTCATCGGCGGCAATGTCATGCATGTGGAGATGTCGATGGATCAGATGTTCTTCTGGCGGCCGATTCCGGAACTGTCCGGACAGAAGGTGCCGGGGGCGCCCGGGCTGTATCTGACCGGCGCCTCCACCCACCCCGGCGGCGGGGTGTCGGGCGCCAGCGGGCGTACCGCGGCGGGGCTGGTGCTGCGATCGCTGCGCCGCGGTCGCTTCACTCGGCGATGACGGCGCGGCAATGGCCGGCGGTGACCGCCGTGGCCTGGGTCGCGGCCCAGATCGCCTATCCCCTCACCGACGGCTCGGCGCGCGATCGGATGACGATCCTGATCGTCGCGCTGTCGGCGGCCACCGCACTGCTGCACGCCTGGGTGGCCCGGGGCATCGGCTGGGCGGCCGGCTACGCGGTGATCGTCGGCGGCGTCGGCGCGGTCGCCGAGATGATCGGCACCGCAAGCGGATTCCCGTTCGGCTGCTACCACTACGCGCACGGCCGGCTGGGTCCCGATCTCGCGCAGGTGCCGCTGCTCGTGCCGGTGGCCTGGGTCGGCGGTCTCTACCCGATCTGGGTGGCGACCGGGCTGCTGTGCCGCCGCACCGTCACCCGCGTCGCCGCGACGGCCGTGGGGGCGGTGGGCTGGGACCTCTATCTCGACCCGCAGATGGTGGCCGACGGGCAGTGGACCTGGTGTTCGGCCCACCCGGGCCTGCCGGGAATCGGCGATATCCCGTATACGAACTACGTCGGCTGGTTCGCGGTCGGCGCCCTGATGGCGACACTGCTCGCCGTGCTCGAACGCCGCTGCGCACCGCGCGGCGCCGGACCCGCGGTACCGATCGCGGTGCTGTTGTGGACCTGGTTCGGATCGGCCCTGGCCCATGCGGTGTTCCTGGATCTGCCCGCGTCCGCCGGGTACGGCCTGATCGGTCTCGGGCTGGTGGCCGTACCCACGGCGGTATGGGTGCTGCGGGCGGCGCGGCACCGCGACCGGCTGCCCGCGCCGCCGTAAACGCCCGTCGCGTGCCGACGATCACTGTGGCTCATGGCACGATGTGTGCCGTGCAGCCGAGTCCGACACCATCGATGCCAGAGTCGACCCACACGCCGCGGCGAACACGGCGTCATCGCCTCTGGTCCGTAGCCCTGCTGGCGCTGCTGCTGGCGCCGTTGCTGACCGGCTGCCTGCGGGTCCAGGTATCGATGGGCGTGTCTTCCAACGACCGCGTGTCCGGCCATCTGGTGGCCGCCGTGATCCCGGCCAACGACAAGGACAAGGGCCCCGAGCTGAAGGCCCCCGAAACCCTGGCCGCGAAGATCCGGGTCGAGCCCTACAGCCAGGACGGTTACGTCGGCAGCCAGGTCTACTTCGACGACCTGACCTTCGGCGAGGTGCAGCAGCTGGGCGCGCTGTCGGATCAGACGCAGGGCATGTTCAACCTGCAGTTCATCCGCACCGGTGACAAGGTCACCCTCACCGGCCGGGTCGACCTGAAATCCGTTCCGCCGCAGGGTTCCGACGTGCAGTTCACCGTCGCCTTCCCGGCCCGGGTGGCCACCACCAACGGCACTCGCCAGGGCGATTCGACGGTCTCGTGGAAGCTGCCGGCCGGCGATGTGAGCACCGTGCGCGCCGAGGTCAACTACGCCGACCCGAACACCCGCTCCTTCGCCGGATGGGCCGGCATCGTCGGCGGCATCACCCTCGCGGTGGCCGCCATGGTCGCGGTGCTGGCGTATCTGAATCGCAACCCCACGCCGCCGTGGCGTCCGCGGGTGAAGCAGGACGCCTGATCAGGGGCCACGATGGGCGCCCGTGAGCACCGCCTCCGCCGTCTCGGCCCAGCCGCCGGGAACGGCCACATGACACGGCTCGGTGCGCGGTCGGTCGTCGAGCCGCTCGTCACGGCGGGCGCGATCGTGGCCGGCGCGGGATGTGCGATGGCCCTGGTGAACCGGCTCGGCATGCGGCGGCTGCGGGCAGATGCCACCCCCGCGATCGAGCCGGTGATCATCGCTGTCCCGGCCCGCGACGAAGCACCACGACTACCGCGGCTGATCGCGGATCTGCGTGCCCAGCAAGGTGTTTCGCGCATGCGGATCTGGATCCTCGACGACGGATCCACCGACGGCACCTTCGCGGCCGCCGTCGAGGCGATCGGTGACGACGACCGATTCACCGTGGTCGCCGCCGACACCGACCCCGAACCCGGATGGACCGGCAAGAACGCGGCCTGCGCGCGTCTGGCCGAACTCGCGGGCGTCACCGCCGACCCACCGCCCGGCGTCCTGATCTTCCTCGACGCCGACGTACGGCTGCGCCCGCAGGCGATCGCCGCGGCGGTGAGCGAATTGCGCCGCAGCGGTGCGGGTTCGGTGTCTCCCTGGCCGTATCAGCGGGCGGGATCGCTCGCGGAGGCGCTGGTGCAGCCGCTGCTGTGCTGGTCGTGGGCCACGACGCTGCCGGTGCGGCTCGCCGATCGCGGCCTGCGGCCGTCGACCGCGGTGGCGTGTGGGCAGTTCCTCGTCTTCGACACCGCGGTCTATCGCGCGGTGGGCGGGCATGCGGCGGTGGCCGGTTCGATCACCGAGGATCTGGCGCTGGCGCGGGTGCTGCGCCGCGCCGGACATCGCACCGTGCTGGTGGCGGCGGGGACGCTGGCTAGTACCCGCATGTACCGCGGCGCGGCCGAAGTCGAGGGCGGCTACACCCGCTGGCTGTGGTCGGCCTACGGCGGCCCGGCCGGTGCCCTGGCGGTGGATATGGTGGCCGCGGTCGCGTACGTGCTGCCCGGCCTCGCCGCGCTGTTCGGTCGCGGCCGGGTCCGGCGGATCGGTGTCGCCGGCTACGGCGCGGGTGTCGCGAGCCGGCTGCTGGCCCGCTCACTGGAATCCGGGACGCTGCCGCGCGGCGCCGATATCGGTGCGGCGCTGGCACATCCGGTGTCGATCGGCGCGTATCTGCGCCTGTCGGGCCGGTCGTGGCTGCTGCATCGGCGCGGGGCGCTGCGCTGGAAGGGCCGCCCGGTGCCGGACGGCCCGGACCGTTCCCGGCCCGGGCGCGCCGAACTCAGGGCACCGAGGTAACGCCGACCGTCGGCAGGAACGCACAGGTGTTGGCGCCGTTGCGGACCGTGCCGAACACCGCCGCCAGCACCGTTCCGGAGCCGGTGTCCACCGGCACCGCGCGCACGCCGCCGACCGGCAGCGCCGCCAGGAAGAAGTTGCGGATCGCCTGCTCGAACGCCGGGCGCACCTCCGGCGGCAGATTCGGCGGCACCATCGAGCCGACGACCTGGGACAGCGGGCCCATCGCGGCGAATCCGCCGCGGCCGTTGGACACGTTGAACCAGGCCACCTGCATACCGGTGGTGTCGGCGCCGTCGGGGCCCATGCCGTAGGGGACGAAGGCGAACATCGTCTGCCCGGCCTTCACCGCGGACAGATCCAGTCCGGGCACCGGCACCGCCAGCTTGGGCCAAGGCCCGGGTACCGCGCCGGCCAGCGCCGGGACGAGTCCGAGGGTGCTGCCGTCCTGGCAGAACGCCGACCCGGACGGATACAGGAACGGCTGCATGCCCAGCTGTTTCAGCGATTCGACCGCGGTCTGATAGGCGGTCAGCAAATCCGTCGCCGCCGCCGGGTTCTGGCCCACGGCGGCGATGGTGGCGGCAGGGTCGGGCGGGGCGGCGGTCGCGGCGGCGGCGCCGGCGAAGGTCAGCGCACCGGTCACGGTGAGCGCTGCGGAAAGACGGACGAGACTGGTCACCACGGCCATCGGGGTTCTCCTGAGTTCAGCGGAACATCCGCACCAGGGTCGGTCCGCCGGGCCGCACAGCATGACTCGGGGACCTCCGCGTCGTCACGGTGCACGAGAGGGTACCGCCGGTGGAGGCGAATGCGCGGCAACTCGCCCGCGAAACGCCGATCAGGCGCTGACGGCCGCCGGGGTCACCGTATAGCCGAGGTTGGTGAGCACCTCGGTGGTCGCCTTGGCGAAATTCAAGGTGATGAAATGCAGGCAGGGCGCACCCTCGTCGATCAGTCGCTGCCCGATCTCGGTGGCGATCTCGATGCCCACCGCGCGCACGGCGTTGCGATTGGCCTCCGGATCGTTACCGGCCGCCTGCTCGAGCCGCTGCATGACCCGCGCGGGCAGCGGCCGGCCCGACAACTCCTCGGCCCGCTGCACGGTGCGCAGCGAGGTGATCGGCATCAGCTCGGGAATGATGGGCTTGGCGCCCTGTTCGGCGTCGTAGGCCGCGACCCGATCCCGCAGCCGCAGATAGTGTTCCACGTCGAAGAACATCTGCGTGATCGAATACTCCGCTCCCGCACGCAGTTTCGACACCAGGTAGCGAGTGTCGTGCTCCAGGTCGGGAGACCGGTAGTGGCCCTGCGGGAACGACGCCACTCCCACGTGGAAGTCGCCGAGCTCGCAGACCATGCGGACCAGTTCCTCGGCGTATTCGACACCGTCGGGATGTTTGCGCCACTCCCCCAGCGGATCGCCGGGCGGGTCGCCGCGCAGCACGAGCATGTTGCGGATGCCGGCATCGGCGTAGCTGCCGACGATGGACCGCAGTTCGGCCACGCTGTGCCCGACCGCGGTCAGATGCGCGACGGTCAGCAGTGTGGTTTCGCGGGCCAGCTGCCCGGTGATGCGCGCGGTGCGATCGCGGGTGGATCCGCCCGCCCCGTAGGTCATCGATACGAACGCCGGATGCATCCGCTCGAATTCACGGGCGGCGCGCCACAGCCGCGCCTCGGCCGCGGCATCGCGCGGCGGATTGAATTCCACCGAGAACGGGATGGTGCCGTCGGGGCGGCGGCCCAGCTGCCCCACCACGGAGGGAGTTCCGGACGGCGTCCGGGAAGGTCGGCCTGGGGTCGATCGTCCCCGTACATTGTCGAAACTCACCGGTCCAGTGTAGTAGGACACCCTCTCCCCACGGGCCGCCCGGCCCGGATCCGCGCCGGTCCAGCGGCTGGTGCGCCTCCGGCCGGGGCTGTGCATCGCCGTCGCGGCCCACCGTCCGCCCCGACGACGCCGGGCCGGCGGTCCCCACCCGCCTACGATCTGTCGACCGACCACCCCGAGCGCCACGAGACGGTCGCGCACGGATCGGCCGACCGGCCGCGATCTCTCCCGTCCGATGCGATGCGGTGCCGGTCACGCGCCGGCTACGGCGCTGTCGGGCGACGGAACCGACGCAGTAAGGTTCACAATGGGCCGCTGGACGCCGCGATACGACTTCCCCGCGACGACCGGCCGGGACCGCCGCAGCTGTCGCCGGTGCATACACAGGGTCTCGCCCCGGCCACATCCTCGGCACGCCGGAGCCGCCCCGGCGTACCCGGCATCGGCTCGCCGATACGACGAACTACCTGGAGGTTGCGTTGTCCGTTGGTCCGGCCAGCCCGGCACGTCCGGCGCCGAACGACTCCGCGGCGCTGGTGCGCGCGGTCGAACAGGCGCTGACCGGATTCTTCGCCGACCGCCGCGAACTGGTCGCCGAACTGGGGCCGGTCGTCATCTCCGCGACGGCCGCCCTCGAGGATTTCGTGCTGCGCGGCGGCAAACGGACCCGACCGGCGTTCGCCTGGACCGGATGGCTCGGCGCGGGCGGCGATCCATCCGGTGACCAGGCCGAATCGGTGCTCACCGCGTGCGCGGCCCTGGAACTGGTGCAGGCGTGCGCGCTGATCCACGACGACATCATCGACTCCTCGCGCACCCGGCGCGGCTTCCCGACCGTGCACGTGGACTTCGAAGATCGCCACCGCGACCACGGCTGGGGCGGCGATTCGGCGCATTTCGGAGTGAGCGTGGCGATCCTGATCGGCGATCTCGCGCTGACGTGGGCCGACGACATGATCGCCGCCGCCGGCCTGGACGCCGCGGCCCGGGCACGGTTCGCGCCGGTGTGGGCGGCGATGCGCACCGAGGTGATGGGCGGCCAGTTGCTCGACGTGCACGGTGAGGCCGGCGCCGACGATTCGGTGGCCGCCGCGCTGCGGATCAACCGGTACAAGACCGCCGCCTACACCGTGGAGCGGCCGCTGCACCTCGGCGCCGCGCTGGCCGGGGCCGATCCGGAGCTGATCGCCGCCTACCGGGAGTTCGGCACCGATATCGGCATCGCGTTCCAGTTGCGCGACGACCTGCTCGGCGTCTTCGGCGATCCGGCCGTCACCGGCAAGCCGTCGGGTGACGACCTGCGCGAGGGAAAGCGCACGGTCCTGGTCGCCGAGGCGCTGCGCCGCGCCGACGCCACCGATCCCGCCGCGGCGCGGCTGTTGCGCTCGTCGCTGGGCACCGACCTCGCTCCCGATCAGGTCACCCGGTTGCGCGACCTCATCACCGGGCTCGGCGCCGTCGACGATGTCGAGCGCCGCATCACCGAACTCACCGACCGGGGCCTCGGCGCGCTGGCGGCCAGTTCGGTCACCCCCGAGGCCGGCGATCGGCTGCGCGCGATGGCGCTGGCCGCGACCAGGCGGGTGTCGTGAAAACCGTTGCCGGACGGTGCGATCGGATCGTCGTCGTGGGCGCCGGCCTGTCCGGGCTGGCGGCGGCGCTGTATCTGACCGGAGCCGGGCGCCGGGTGACCCTGCTCGAACGCGCCGATCATCCGGGCGGGCGAGTCGGCCTCTATCGCGGGCCGGACTACGAGATCGATTCCGGCGCAACGGTTCTCACCCTGCCCGGGCTGATCGACGAGGCGCTGGCCGCGGTCGGCACCGACGCCGCGGCCCACGGACTGCGGATCCACCGCCTCGATCCCGCCTACCAGGCGCATTTCGCCGACGACAGCGTGATCGGGGTGTATCCGGATCCGGAACGGATGGCGGCCGAGGTGCGCCGCGCATGCGGAGCCGCACAAGCACAACGCTATCGGAACCTGCGGGACTGGCTGGCCCGGATCTACGCCGGCGCCTACGACCAGTTCATGGACACCAATTTCGATTCCCCGCTCGATATGGTCCGCATACCCGAGAAGCGCGCGGCGCTGTGGGAACTGGTGCGGCTGGGCGCGTTCGGCCGGCTCGGCCCGCGGGTCGAGCGCATCCTGGGCGATCCGAAGCTGGCGCGGCTGTTCACCTTTCAGGCTCTCTACGCCGGGACCGCACCCGCGCAGGCGTTGGCCGTCTACGGCGCGATTCCGCATATGGACACCTCACTGGGCGTCTACTACCCGGTCGGCGGCATGCGGGCGATCACCGCGACGCTGGCGGCCGCGTTCACCGGCGCCGGTGGGCAACTGGAACTGAACTGCGAGGTCAGCGGTATCGATTACCACGCCGGGCGCGCCCGGCGGGTCCGCACCGCCGACGGGCGCGACTTCGACTGCGATGCGGTGGTCCTGACCGCCGACCTCGGCTCGCTGAGCCGCTTCGGCATTCGCCGGCACCGCCCGCTGCGAGCGGCCCCTTCCGCGGTGGTCGCGCACGGCACCATCCCGGCCGAGGTGGCGGCGCGGTGGCCGCTACAGGCCCACCACACCATCGATTTCGGCCGGGCCTGGGAGGAGACGTTCGCCGAAATCGCCGCCCGGCGCGGCCGCGGGCGACTGATGAGCGATCCGTCGCTGCTGATCACCCGGCCCGCGCTCAGCGATCCCGGCCAGGTCGTCGAACGGCCCACCGGCCGCTACGAACCGCTGTCGGTGCTGGCACCGTGCCCCAATCTCGATGCCGCGCCCCTGGATTGGCCGCGTCTGGGACCGGCGTACCTGCGAGAACTGCTGGCCGTGCTGGAGCAGCGCGGATACCGGGGTATCGCCGCACATTTCACCGTCGATCACCTCGACACGCCGCAGACATGGCATGAGCAGGGAATGATCGCCGGAACTCCGTTCTCGGCCGCGCACCTGTTCCGCCAGACCGGACCGTTCCGCACCCGCAATCTCGCTCGCACCCCGGCCAACGTGGTGCTGGCCGGATGCGGGACCACGCCGGGGGTCGGCGTGCCGACCGCGCTGCTGTCCGGAAAACTGGCCGCCGAACGCATTGCCGGCCCCTTCCGGCACGCCGACGGCGCCACGGCGCCGACCGGCGCGCTAGGGTTGCCGACAACCCATTAAACTGGCCCGCGAACTGACCACTCCCGCGGTTCCGCACCGCACCGACATTCCCGGGGGGAAGACGAACCATGCCGACCCCCGATATGGACACTGCCCCCGCGACAGCGCCGATGACCAGCACCGTTACCACGGTGCCGGTGACCACCGTGCCGGTCCCCGAGCCGGCCGTGCACACCGTGCGCTGGTGGGTGCGCTGGGCCGGCGACTTCTTCCGCAGCCCCGAGGGCCACGCCGCCCTGCTCGGCTTCTGGGGCGCGGTTCTGATCACCTTCGGCGGCTTGGGCGCCGGCGCGGTGCGCCGCAGCGATCCCCTGCTGGAAGCGGCCCACCTGTCCTGGCTGCGATTCGGGCACGGCTACGCGCTGGCCACCATCGTGGTGTGGCTGGGTGTGCTGTCGATGATCATCGCGTGGGTCCGGTTGGGACGCATCACCATCGGCACCGGCGCCCGTCGCGGCCCCGGCAGCACCGTGACGCTGAACGAACTGCGGGTGATCGTCGGCATCTGGATCCTGCCGCTGCTGTTCGCGGTGCCCATGTTCAGCCAGGACGTGTACTCGTATCTGGCGCAGGGCGCGCTGTTGCGCGACGGTTTCGACCCGTACAAGGTCGGGCCGGTGGTGAATCCCGGTGTGCTGCTGGACAATGTGAGCCCGGTCTGGACCACCACCACCGCACCCTACGGCCCGATCTTCCTGCTCATGGGGCAGGCCATCACCAGCATCACCGGTGACAACGTGGTGGCCGGCACCATCGCGATGCGCCTGGTCATGCTGCCGGGACTGGCCCTGATGATGTGGGCCGTCCCCTATATGACCAAACACCTCGGCGGTAAGCCGACGGTGGCGCTGTGGCTGGCGGTGCTCAACCCGCTGGTGCTGATCCATCTGATCGGCGGCGTGCACAACGAGATGCTCATGGTCGGCCTGATGGCGGCCGGCATCGCCCTGGTGCTGGAGCGCCACCACGCGGCCGGCATCGTGGTGGTCGCGATCGGTGTCGCGATCAAGGCGACGGCCGGGGTGGCGCTGCCGTTCCTGGTCTGGATCTGGATGATTCACGAACGCGAGCGGCGAGCCGCGGAGAACAAGGGGCCGCTGCCGCACCCGATTCGGACCTTCGTCAAGATCGCGGGCCTCGGCGTGTCGGTGTTCGCGGTGGTCTTCGTGGCCGCCTCCGCCGCCGCGGGTGTCGGTATCGGCTGGCTGACCGCGCTGTCGGGGTCGAAGAAGATCATCAACTGGCTCTCGCTGCCGACGATCATGGCGCACATGGTCACCTGGGTGACGCCGCTGAATCTCGGCGAGGTGCTGGTGTGGACGCGTGGACTCTGCGCGCTCGCACTGGTCGCCATCCTGGTGTGGACCTGGTGGCGCTACAAGAGCTCCGAACGCGATGCGGTGATGGGCATTCTCATCGCCTTCGTCGCGATCGTGATCCTGTCGCCGGCGGCGCTGCCCTGGTATTACTCGTGGCCGCTGGCGCTGGCCGCCGGGTTCGCCATGTCGACCACCACCCTGATGATCCTGGTGGGGTTGTGCACCTGGTTGATGCTGGTGTTCCAGCCGGGCGGCTCGATCGGCCTCTACAACGTCTGGCACGTCGCGGCGGCCACCTTCGTCGCCGTGGTGGCGGCGCTGTCGCTGCGCAAGGTGGATCCGCTGCGGCTGCGCGCCGATTCGGGCAGACCCAAGCAATGACCGGCCGCGGCGCCGACGCCGAACTGGCGGCCGCATACCGGCATTGCAGAGCCATCACGGCGGAACACGGCCGCACCTATTTCCTGGCGACCCGGTTACTGTCACCGCCGCAGCGGTCGGCGGTGCACGCGCTCTACGCGTTCGCACGTACCGTCGACGATGTCGTGGATTGCGCCGAAAGCACATGCGACGCGGCCGATTTCGGCGCGCTCGGCGCCCAGCGCTCCGGGGCGGCAAGGGATCTCGCCTCCGGTCGCATGAGCAGTCAGGCCGCGCCCGATTCCGGAAACGCCGATCTCACGGCGGCATTGCGCCTGGACCGAATCGACACGCAACTCCGTACGGCACTGAAGGATGCGGGGCTCCTCGCCGAGATGCGGTGGGCCGCTGCCTGCACAACGGAGGCCGAGACCCCGCTCGCGGAAAGCGTGGCGATCGACGGCCCGGTACTCGCCGCCCTCGTCGACACCGTCGCCCGGTATCGCATTGCGCCCGAACACTTCCGGGTGTTCCTCGATGCCATGCGGATGGATGTGCCGGGTAGCCCGCTGTTCCGGAATCGGTATGCGGATATGGGCGAATTGCGGGAGTACATGCGCGGTTCCGCCGCGGCGATCGGACTGCAACTGCTCCCGATCCTCGGCACGGTGGTGCCGGTGGCCGAGGCCGAACCGGCGGCCGCCGCGCTGGGTGAGGCGTTCCAGCTCACCAACTTTCTGCGGGATGTCGCCGAAGATCTCGATCGCGGGCGCATCTATTTGCCGGGCGACGAACTCGCGGCCTTCGGCGTCGACGCCGATCTGCTCGCTCACTGCCGGCGTACCGGCCGGACCGATCCGCGGGTCCGCCGCGCCCTGGCACATCTGATCGCGACCAACCGCGCGGTCTATCGCACCGCCGCGCCGGGCATCGATCTGCTCCGGCCGCGGGTACGCCCCGCCATTCGCACCGCGGCCGTGTTGTACGGCGGAATCCTCGACGAGATCGAGCGCCACGACTACGCCGTATTCGACCGCCGCGCAACGGTTCCCACCGCACGGCGGCTCCGGGTCGCGGTCACGGAATTGGGTTCCGGATTGCGCCGCCCGGCGAATCCGGCCTCGCCGCTGCGCGCCCCGCTCCCCCGCGTTTCTCACACCGCGGTCCCCCGCGCGTTCCGCACGGCACGGCCGAACGTGCCCCGCGCCTGACACCGAACTCACCGTCACCGACGGACCTCTGCCCCGCCATCGCCCTCGACCCGTACACGGCGACCACCGCGCGGCACACCTACGACGGCCTGCAGGCCGCGCTCAGGGCCGCCACCGGCGTCACCGCGGTCGAACTGCCCGACGCCGACCGCCACTGCGCGGCGGACGCCTGAACGGACGGTTTTTATCGCCCGAGCCTCGACCATCCGACCAGGATGGTCAGCTCGTACCACCCGAACCTGGCGGGCACGACCGCCACCGCCGACTATCTCGCGCGGCACTCGCAGCGTTGAGCGGGCGCGCTCCCGATCCGGGACCGAACGCTCCCCTCAGAACGGTTCGGACGCGGCCCGGCGGACGACCTCGCGGGCGAGCGGCCCGTGCATGGCGTCGATCGGACGGCCGGGCAGGGTGTCGTCCTCGGCGTACATCCACTCGAGGATTTCCTCGTTCGAATATTTCGCATCCCGCATCACCGTGATGAGGCCGGTCAGGGGCTTGACGACCGCGCCCGAGGAATCGAAGAAATCTTTCGGGATACCGGCGATACCGCCGCGGCGGATCGCGATCAATTGATGATCGCGCAGCATCTGATGCACTCTGGTCACCGCGATGCCGAGTTGTTCGGCCACATCCGGCAACGGGAGCAGGGTTACCGATTCGGGAACGACATCGTCGCTGCAAGGAAATGCACTCACCCGCACAACGGTAGTCCGTCGGCATCCGGATACGGCGTACGCCCGGTTTCGACGGGGGCGTGAGCACGTCATCAGCGACCATGACGGCGCACGCCTATACGATCGGGGGTGCCGTCACGGGGGCGGCAACCGCTAGGTGAAATTCGGAGGACAGCAGTTGATCGGCCAGACGCTGGACGGGCGCTACCGCATCGACGCGCCGATCGCGCGCGGTGGGATGTCGATGGTGTTCCGGGGAGTCGACACCCGGCTGGACCGGCCCGTGGCGATCAAGGTGATGGACCCCAAGTTCGCCGGCGACCCGCAGTTCCTGACCCGCTTCGAATTCGAAGCCCGCTCGGTGGCCAAGCTGAAGCACCCCTCGCTCGTGGCGGTCTACGACCAGGGCATCGACGGGGAGTATCCGTTCCTCATCATGGAGCTCGTCGAGGGCGGCACCCTGCGCGAACTGCTGCGCGAACGCGGCCCGATGCCGCCGCACGCGATGCGCGCGGTCGCGGAGCCGGTGCTGCGCGCGATCGGGGTCGCGCACGCCGCGGGACTCGTGCACCGCGACGTCAAACCGGAGAACGTGCTCATCTCCGATGCCGGTGAGGTGAAGATCGCCGACTTCGGCCTGGTGCGGGCGGTGGCCGGCTCGAATATGACCTCGGCCAGCGTCATTCTCGGCACCGCGGCGTACCTGTCGCCGGAACAGGTCACCGCCGGGAACGCCGACGCCCGCAGCGACGTGTACTCCTTCGGCATCCTGATCTTCGAAATGCTCACCGGCCGTGCGCCGTTCACCGGCGACACCTCGCTGTCGATCGCGTATCAGCGGGTCGAGAAGGACGTGCCGAGCCCGAGCCGGTTCATCGAGGGCGTGCCGCCGGAGTTCGACGATCTGGTCGCGCACGCCACCGCCCGCGAACCCGCGCATCGCTTCGCCGATGCCACCGAGATGGCCGCCGAACTGAATCGCATCGCCACCGTGCTGCATCTGCCCGACTACCGGGTACCGGCCCCCCGGGAATCGGCCGAACACCTGTCCGCGCGATACCGCGTCGTGCAGACCCCGGCCGCGGCCCCCGGACCGGCCCACACCCCGCAGCCGGTCACCGAGGCGACGACCCGGCTCGCGTCCGAACCGTCCCGCACCCGGGTCATGACCGCGGCCCATCCGATGCCCGAGCCCGAACCGGAGCGTCCGCACCAGCCACCGGCCCCGCCACATCGGCCGGAATTCGTACCCGATCGCGGCAGATCCCGGCGCCGGGTGCTGATCTGGGCGGCCGTGGTGGTGGTGCTCGCGCTGCTGCTGGGCATCGGCGGCTGGTGGCTGGGCGTCGGCCGCTATTCGTCGGTGCCGGCGATCGCCGGGATGACCACCGAACAGGCGACCGCGAAGCTGAAGGACGCCGGATTCGGGACGACCGTGCGCGACAAGGCCTCCGACATCATTCCGGTCGGCGGGGTGGTCGGCACCGATCCCTCCGCCGGGGCGAAGGTGCTGAAGGGGTCGACGGTCGCCGTCCTGGTGTCCAGCGGACAGCCGCACGTGCCGCAGTTTCAGCCCGGCCAGGACACGAAGACGGTGAACCAGCTCATCCGCGATGCCGGGCTCACCCCCGTCGACGGCGGCGAGAAACCCAGCACCGCCCCGAAAGGGTCGGTGGCGCAACTGGATCCGTCCCCCGGCACGGTTCTGCCGACCGGCGCGCAGGTGAAGGTCTACCGCAGTAAGGGTTCGCAGCCGGTGAAGCTGCCCGATGTGCGCGGCAAGACCGTCGAGGAGGCGAAGGCGGCGCTGCAGAACGCCGGACTCTCCGTCGGTGACACCCGCACCGACTTCGACGCGAGGATCAAGTCGGGTCAGGTCGCGGGCACCGATCCGGCCGCCGGCACCCAGGTGCTCTCCGGCGCCACGGTGACGCTGATCGTCTCCGACGCCATCCAGGTTCCCGATGTCACCGGCAAGAACGCCGCCGTGGCTCGCTCCGAACTCGAGGGGATGGGCCTCAAGGTCGTGCTGAACCAGGTGTTCAGCGGCGACCGCGGGACGGTCCGCGTGCAGTCCCCGTTCGGCGGTTCGAATGTGGCGCCCGGATCCACGGTCACCCTCACCGTCCTGCCGTTCTGATCCGCGCTCAGCCGAGCACGCCACCCACATCCGCGCCGCCGAGCAGTTCGGCCTCGCTGATGCCCAGCCGCCGACTGGCCAGGTCGAGCGCCTGCTGCAGCACCGCGCTGGCACTGGCGCCCACCACCTGGGAATGTTCGAGCCGGCCGTTGCCGCGCACCACCCGCACCCGGCAGCGCCACGCGATTCCGGCGCGGTCGACCTCCGGGCGTTCGATCACGATCGTCACCGGGACACCGTCGATCTCGAGCACATGTTCGGCGAGGGCGGCGATCGGCCTGCTCGCAGTTTGCAATCCCCTGGCTACCGATGCGCTCTGCATAGCGATCCTCTCAGCACATTTCCCGCACAGCCCATTGCCGCTGCAGGGTCACGCCTGGAAACCTAGTGCAGGTTCGAGCGTTCAGCAACTGGACAGCTAACTTTTGCGGATCATGTCACGATCGCGTGGTTCCCCGGCAGGCGGTGTCAGCCGACCGCCAGCAACGGATCACCGGTCTCCGGATCGTTGATCGCCACCACCGCCGCGGTGGTGAACACCTCCACCGGCACCCCGCCGATACTCGGGCTGATGTTGGTGGTGATCTGCGCGGCGGCAGCGGCAGGCGCGTAGCCGTGGGACACGTCGAACTCCCAGGAGATCTCGTAGCCCCAGCAGATGTTGAAGATCAGCAGGCGGCTGCCGTCGCGCAGCACGACCTCCGACGGAATCCCGTCGCGGTCGCGATCGCGCAGCAACCGCAGGATGGTGCGATCGGCGTTGCCGATCCGGAGCGCGCTCTGCGCGCTGGCCGGCCCTTCCCCGCGCGGGCGGCCGTCACCGCGCGAGGGGCCCTCGTCATTGCGAAATACGACGTCCACTACGGCCGATCCGTCACCGCAGCATCTCGGCGACCAGGAATGCCAATTCCAAGGACTGCTGGGTATTGAGGCGCGGGTCGCAGGCCGTCTCGTAGCGGTCCTCCAGGTCCAGATCCGAGATGTCCTGGGCGCCGCCGAGGCATTCGGTGACGTTCTCTCCGGTGAGCTCGATGTGCAGGCCGCCCGGATGGGTGCCCAGTGCGTGGTGCACCTCGAAGAAGCCCTGCACCTCGTCGACGATGCGGTCGAAGTGGCGGGTCTTGTAGCCGGTGGAGGATTCGTGGGTGTTGCCGTGCATGGGATCGCACTGCCAGATCACCTGATGTCCGGTGGCCTGCACCTTCTCGATGATCGGCGGCAGCACGTCGCGCACCTTGGTGTTGCTCATCCGCGCGACCAGGGTGAGCCTGCCCGGCTCGTTGGTGGGATCGAGCCGCTCGACGTATTCCACCGCCTGATCCGGCGTGGTGGTCGGGCCGATCTTGATGCCGATCGGGTTGGCCAGCAGTTCGGCGAAGGCGATATGGGCGCCGTCGAGCTGCCGGGTGCGCTCACCGATCCACAGGAAGTGCGCGGACAGGTCGTAGAGCACCGGGTCGCCGGCGGCGTTGTGGGACAGCCGCAGCATCGCCCGCTCGTAGTCGAGGACCAGCGCCTCGTGGCTGCAGTAGATCTTGGCCGACTGCAGGCTGGGATCCTGCACCCGGCAGGCGTTCATGAACGCCAGGCCGCGGTCGATCTCGGAGGCCATCTGCTCGTAGCGGGCACCGGCCGGCGACTGCGCGACGAAATCGCGGTTCCAGTCGTGCACCTTGTGCAGATCGGCCATCCCGGCGCCGGTGAGCGCGCGCACCAGGTTCATCGCCGCGCTGGCGTTGGCGTAGGCGCGCACCAGCCGCGAGGGGTCGTGCTCGCGCTGGGCCGCGTCGGCGACCAGCGCGTTGACCATGTCGCCGCGATAGGACTTGAGGCCGAGTGCGTCGACATCGGCCGAGCGGGGTTTGGCGTACTGGCCCGCGATCCGGGCCACCTTCACCACCGGCAGGCTCGCGCCGTAGGTCAGCACCACCGCCATCTGCAGCAGGGTGCGGATGTTGCCGCGGATATGCGGCTCGGTGTTGTCGGCGAAGGTTTCCGCGCAGTCGCCACCCTGCATCAGGAAGGCCTCGCCGCGGGCCACCTCGGCCAGTCGCAGGCGCAACTCCTCGACCTCGGCGGGCACGCACAGCGGCGGCACACTCTCGAGGACGGTGCGCATGGTGGCGGCCTGCTCGGGATCCCACGACGGCTGCTGCAGGGCGGGGCGGGCGAGTGCGGCGTCGAGTCGCCGACGGAGCTCGGCAGGCAACGGTGGCAGTTCCGGCAAGCGATCGATCGGTACGTCGACGGTCCAGTTCACCAGATCAGAATACGGACCTTCCGCAATCCCGGGGTAACCCGGAGGGTAGGGGGCGATGATTACGTCGGCGCGGGCGGGGCCGTAACCTCGAGCCGGGCCGGGTCGGGCGGTTCGGCCGAGATATCACCGCGAGCGCCGGTGTACGCCGAATCGGAAAGGGCACGACCGCGTGAAATATTTTTATGACTGCGAATTCATCGAGGACGGGGTGACGATCGATCTGATTTCGATCGGCGTGGTCTGCGAGGACGGTCGGGAATATTACGCGGTGTCAACGGAATTCGACCCCGAGCGAGCCGGGCAGTGGGTACGGCGCAATGTATTGCCGAAACTTCCCTCCCCCTCCTCGCCGCTGTGGCGCAGCCGGCAGCGCATTCGCGACGACCTCTATCAATTCCTGGTACCGCGACCGACCGTGCGTCCGGAATTGTGGGCGTGGGTGGGGGCCTACGACCATGTGGCGTTCTGCCAGTTGTGGGGGTCGATGGTGGATCTGCCGACGGCACTGCCGCGCTACACCAACGAGCTGCGCCAGCACTGGGATCACCACGGCCGGCCGGAGTTGCCGCCGGTGCCGGCCGACGCGCACGACGCGCTGGCCGACGCCCGGCACAATCTCGCCAAGTACGAGGCCATCGAGGCGTTCCGGCGCAGCGGCGCGATCACCGGTATCGATCGGCGGTAGGCGGCGGGCGCCGCGCTGCCGATACGACTCGGCCCCCGGACGGTTGTCCGGGGGCCTAGAACGTAACGGCGAAAGTCAGCTCGCCAGGGTCTCCGGGATCCGTTCGGCCTCGGGGCGGCTGCCGGAGGGCACGCCCTTCTTCAGGCTGGCGGCGTAGACGTCGACGTACTCCTGACCCGACATCCGCATCAGCTCGTACATGATCTCGTCGGTGACGGCCCGCTCGACGAAGCGGTTACCGCCCATTCCCTCGTAGCGGGAGAAGTCGATCGGCGCACCGAATTTCACGGTGACGCGGCGGCGGCGCCACCGGAACGGGCCGGGAGGGCACACCTCGTCGGTCCCGATCAGCGCCACCGGGATCACCGGCACACCGGTCTCCAGGGCGAGGCGTGCCACACCGGTCTTGCCTTTGTACAGGCGGCCGTCGGGCGAGCGGGTGCCTTCCGGGTACAGGCCCACCATGCGACCCTCGCTCAGCAGTTTGCGAGCGGTGTTGAGCGCATCCTCGGCGGCGCTGGCGCCGCTGCGGTCGATCGGATACTGGCCGGTGCCGGAGAAGAAGAACTTCTGCAGCCGGCCCTTGAGTCCGGGCGTGGTGAAGTATTCGGCCTTGGCCAGATAGGTGATGCGACGCGGGCTCAGCAACGGGGTGAACAACCAGTCGGTGAACGACAGATGATTGCCGGCGAGGATGACTGCTCCGTCGGCGGGAATATTCTCCACGCCCTCGACCTTCGGCCGGTTGTAGATGTGCATGAAGGGCCCGACCAGCACGAATTTGAGCAGCCAGTAGAACATTGCGTCCTTTCCCCTGTGATTGTCGAACGGGACCGGCCTCGTCGCAGGCACCTCCGTCGGCACCGACTCTACCGTCGCCGACCTGCTGCGACCAACCCCACACGAGGTATTTCACATGCCCGCAATCACATCGGTGAAATCGGGTACACATGAGGTGCTTACATGCGCGAAAACCGACCGGGCGTCGAGCGAATCGGCGAGATGTATGACGCCCCGGATCGTTTGCTCCCTACCTCGTGCGACCCGGCCGCCCGTTCGACGCCCCGGCGCGAGAAGCCGATCCGCTTCCCGTCGCGCGGCATCGGCGGGGAGGACGAAGACTATTCCCGGCCCGCGGCGGAGCGAGGTCGGCTCACGACCGCCGAATCGACACCGCTGCCGGTTGTCCGCGAACGCCCTTCGGCCGCCCCGGTCTCGAGCGCCGTGCGCGCGAGTTCGGCCGCGCCGATCATCCCCGCCGCCTCACCCAGTTGCGTGGTGCGGATGCGGGCCAGCGGGCGATGACGGCCGCCGGTGATGGCGGCGGCGTAATGCTCGCGCGCGTCGTCGAGGAACAGCGGCGCCGAGGAGCTGACGCCACCCGCGATGACGATCAGGTCGGGATCGAAGATGTCGCTGACGAACGCCAGTCCCAGCCCGAGCCAGCGGGCGAAATCGGCCATCACGTGCAGCGCCACCGGATCACCGTCGTGGGCCGCGCCCGCGACCCGGCGCCCGGTCAGCGATCCCGGATCGCCGACCACCTCGCGCGCCAGGATCGTCGAGGGCATCGGATCGGTGGCCAGCATTTCGATCGCGGTGTCGACCAGGGCGGTACCGCTGCAGTAGCGCTCCCAGCAACCGCGTTTGCCGCACGGGCAGATCCGGCCGTGCGGCACCACCTGCAGATGGCCCAATTCCGGTGCGACGCCGTAACTTCCGCGATACAGCCGCCCCTCCACCAGCAGCGCCGCGCCGATGCCGGTGCCGATGGCGACCAGCACGCCGTTGTGCGCGCCCGCGGCCGCGCCGAACCGGTATTCGGCCCACATCGCCGCGTTGGCATCGTGTTCGAGGATCACCGGCAACCCGAGCCGGCGTCCGAGCCGGCCGGCGACCGCGGTGTCCTCCCACGGCAGATGCGGCGCGAAACGCACCGAGGAGCGGGATTCGTCGACGAATCCGGCGACCGCCAGCCCGACCGCCCCGATGTCGTGGCGCGCGCACAGTTCCCGGACCGCGCGGTCGAGGCCGTCCTCGAGTGCGTGCGCCGAATGCGGCGTCGGCGCCTGGACGGTGTCGAGCACCTCCCCGTCCCCGTCGACGACCGACGCCCGGATATTCGTCCCGCCGACATCGATGCCGACGGTGAGCGGAGCCTCTCTTCCGACCCTGCTGGTCATTTCTTGATCCGCACCGGGATGGGAACGTATCCGGGTCGCTCGACCGAATCCCGCCCCCGCCCAGCACGTTCGGCCGCGCGCCGGCCACCGCGGCGCGCCTTGCTTCCTTGATCGTCGGCCGCCGGCTTCGCGCCCCGGGCCTTCTCCGTAGCGCCGCCGCGCTCGTCTCCGGGCGCGTCCGCATCCCGTCGGACACCCTTCGCGCGGCGGTCGGCACCGGGACCACTGCCACGCGCGTCGGCACCGGGACCACTCCCGCACGCTTCGGCCCTGGGACTACTGTCGCGTGTTTTGGCCCTCGGATCACTGCCGCGTGTTTCGGCTTCGGTCCCACTGCCGCGCACCTCGGCACCGCCGTCCGACACATCGCCGGCCGCCCCGCCCGCGATCCACCCGTCGTGCTCCGTTCGCTCCGAACTCGGATCGGCGCCGACTTCCGTTGCCGCGGAATCGTATTCGCCGGATTCGTCGTCGGCGTCCGGAAGGTCGTCCGGGAGCAGCGGTTCGACCGGCACTCCGGCCAGCGCCTCGCGCAGCACGGTCACGATCGCGGTGCCGTGGTCGGCCACCGCGGCGACCACCTCGTGGTGTTCGCCGCGAACCAGCGCCGCGGTCGCGCAGACGGGACACCAGCTGCAGCTGTCCCATTCGCGGCCGTCGGCGGCCGCGCGGCGCAGGGCGGGTTCGACTCGTTCGAGCAGGGTTTCGGCAAGGGCACGCAGTTCCTGGGCGAATTCGCCGAAACTGTCCTCGTGGGTGTGGGTCATTGCGGCCAGACCCCCGGGTCGGGCCGGAAACGCACGATGAGCTGCTCACCGTCGAGTTCGGCGCTGTCGACCGTGCACCGCCGCAATACCGGCGCCAGTCGTAGCCGCCGCCGGACCCCGTCCGCTCCCACGATCACATCGTCCTCCACTCGTCCGAGTCGCAGCGTGCCCGGGTCGACCACCGGCAGGCGCATCCGCAGCGTGAATACCGAATCCAGCCCGGTGCCCGACTCCCACCGCACCTCCGGCTCCCCTGCCGCGGTGCCCGGCTCCGGCGTCGTGTCGCCCAGCATAGGGTCTGGTTCGGCAGTCGGCGGGTTGCCACGAACGGGCAATGCCTGTGCCAGCGCCGACAACGCCCGCGGTCCGACCGGTTCCGGGCCGCTGTGATGGGCGATCACCACGGGCACGTCGGGCATCCGGCGGCGCAGGTCCGCGATCACGTCGAGTTGTTCCGCGCGCCGCTGCAGGTACCACTGCACCGCGGGGTGCGCGCCACCGTCGGCCGGCGGCACCGGTGGCAGCACTTTGTTCACCACCACCGCGTCCAGACGTATACCCAGAAGCGCCGCCGCCGAACGCACCCGCGCGGATTCGGCCAGCGCGACCCGTTCGGCGCCGGTGATAAGCCGCGCCCCGGTGCGGTGCGAATCGGCGAGCAGATCCCGAATCGCCGTGACCGCGGCCGCTATCCGCTCCACCGTCGCCGCCAGCACCGCGCGCCGCATATCCGTACCGGTCGCGCTCATCACCCGGGCATGGGTCGGCCAGATTCGCTCGAGGTAGCCGAGCAGGGTGTCGGGTGCGGTGACGATGCGCAACATATCCGCCGAGGGCGGGCAGTCCACGATGATCAGATCCCAGTCGTCCTCCCCTGCGAACTGGGCGATCTCGGTCAAAGCCAGTAGTTCCTGCACGCCCGGCAGTCCGGTGAGTTCGGCCGGATCGAGCGCGGCGAGGTCGATGCCGTGATCGTGGCCGGCGCCGGACAGCATCCGCGCGACGTCGCGGAACCGATCCTCCAGCAGCGCAAGCGAATCGATCTCGATGACGTCGAATCCGGGGGCGACGGTCACCACCCCGGCAACCGTGCCGGGATCGTGCGCGAAGCGGAAACCCAGTGCGTCGCCGAGCGAATGAGCCTGGTCGACCGAGGCGACCAGCACGCGCTGTCCGGCCTGCACCGCGGCGATGGCCGCCGCGCAGGCGAGTGTGGTCTTACCGACTCCGCCCTTGCCGATGAACAGTTCGAGACGGGTCGTGACGGCACCACGACCGCGCTGCGGAGGCCGGGTCAGCCTTCGACCCGTTTCTTGAGTTCTTTGAGGGCCGTATCGGTGATCACCTTCTCGGCCTTGCGTTTGAACATCCCGATCATCGGGATGGTGAGATCCACGGTCAGCTCGTACACCACCTGGGTGGTTCCGTCGGGCTGCTCGATGAGCTCGTAGGTACCGTCCTGCGCCTTCTGCAGGTCACCGCTGACCAGTTTCCAGCTCACCGCCCGGCCGTCGGCCCGCCAGGTGTAGGACAGCACGTAGGTGTCCTTGACGACGCCGGCGTCCAGCACGAATTTCGCCGTGCGGGCCCGTCCGTCGGGGAAGGTCTCCAGTACGTCCACCGATCGTGCCGCCGATACCCATTCGGGATACGACGGTAGATCGGCGATGACGGCCATCACCCGATCCGAGGGGGCATCGATGGTGATCGACCTCTGGGTCCGGTCGGCCATGACTGACAGCGTTTCCTTTCGACCTAGCGTGACGGCGCCACACCGGCCGGACGGCCGGCCTCCAGCCGCGATTTCACCTCGAACGACATCTTCTTGCCGGCTACCCGCCGGGAACGGTTGGCGGCCATCAGGGTTCGGGGCGAGAGTGCGGCCGCGCCCGGCGGTTCGGCATGCATGAAGTAGTGCAGGATCACCCCGTCCAGCGACGGCTCCAGCCAGACCTCCATGGTGCCGGTCAGCGGCCCGCTGACCGACCAGCGAATTCCCTTGTCACCCCGGTCTTCTCGCACCTCGAGGGTGAGGTCGGGCCACCAGCGGTGCCATCGCGACCGATCGGCCAGGACCTCGGCGACCGCGGCGCCGGGCGCGGCGACGAAGGTCTGGTCGGCCACCTGGATGCTGCTCACGGCTGTGGCTCGCTGCTGCGCTCGCTCATGAGGCCCGAGCCTACTGGGTCGGAGCCCGGAGGCGGTAACGCAGTGCCGAGCCCGCGCGACCTGCCCTCACGCGCGGCCGGGGCGCCGGCCGGCTCACCGGACGGAGCCGTCGGATCCCAGGACACCGGAATGCGCGCCGGGATCGAGCAGACCGCGCAGCCGGCCGCCCAGAACGTCCCAGCGCCACTGGTCGGCGACCCATTCGCGACCGGCGGCGCCCATCCGCGCCGCGGCGTCGCGATCGGACAGGATGTCGACGACGGCGGCGGCCACGGCTCGTTCGTCGCGCCCGTCGACCACTGTGCCGGTGCGGCCCTCGAGAACGGTTTCCGGTGCGCCGCCGGACTTTCCGGCGACCACGGGCACGCCGGTCGCCGATGCCTCCAGATAGACGATGCCGAGGCCCTCCACGTCGAGCCCGGCGCCGCGGGTGCGCGAGGGCATCGCGAAGACGTCGGCGAGGGTGTGGTGGGCGGCCAGTTCGGCGGCGGGGACGCGCCCGGTGAACACCACGTCCGACTCCAGGTCCAGCGCGCGCACCAGCGCGCGCAACTTCTCCTCGTACGGGCCACCGCCCGCGATGACCAGCACTGCGCCGTCGATGCGGCGGCGGATCTCGCGCATCGCCAGAATCAGCATGTCCTGGCCCTTGCGCGGGACCAGCCGCGACAGGCACAGCACCGTGGGCCGCTCGCCCAGGCCGTACCGGGCGCGCAGTTCCGCCCGCGCGGCGGGATCGGGACGGAAGACGGTGCTGTCCACCCCCGGCGGCAGATATTCCAGGGCAGCCTGGGCGCCGAAGGCTGCGGCGAAGCGGCGGCGCGTGTATTTGCTGACGTAGGTGACGACATCGGTGTGGTCACCGATCACGCGCAGCACCTGCCGGGCGCCCGGCAGCATGGACCAGCCCACCTCGTGGCCGTGGGTGCTGGCGAGGATCCGATCCGCGCCGAAGCGGCGCAGCGCCGGGGACATCAGGGCCAGTGGTGCGGCCGCACCGAACCAGACGGTGTCGCATCGTTCGTCACGCAGCAGCGTGGCGGCGCGGCGCAGCACCAGCGGGGTCGGCAGCATCAGGGTGGTCGGGTGGCGCACGACCCGGAACGGCTGCTGGGCATCGAACCGCAGATGGGAGTCGCCGCGCCAGCGGGGCGCGTAGACCACGAGGTCCTCCGGCGGCATCCGCAGCGCGAGCGAATGAACATACGACTGGATGCCGCCCGGCCGGGGCGGAAAGTCGTTGGTGATCAACAGCGTGCGGCCCATGGGGGCGAGTCTATGGGTGTGGCCGCCGCGTCCGGCGCAACGGGTGTGGCCGCCGCGACCGGGCCCCTAGGCGGCCACGCGGGCCTTGATCCAGTCGCGCCAGGCGGAGACGAATTCGGTACGGCCCAGGCCGAGCGTCTCCCGCAGGCCACGATCCAGCGCGGCCTGGTCCTGAGGGCCGGTGGCGAGCCGGTGGTAGAGCGCCACGAGTTTCGGCTCTCCGAATCGGTCGGCGACGAACGCGTTGGCCGACCAGGCCTGTTCGTAGGCCAGGGCGGCATCGGCACCGGGGCTCGGCGTGAACGCGGTATCGGACGGCAGGTCCGCGGGCAGGTCACCGGAGCGGGCGCGGGTGGTGACGGTCGGCGCGAGCTGCGCGAAACGCTGCTGATTTCCGCGGTGGCCGCAGTACTCGGCGAACCCTTCCAGCACCCACTGCGGGGAACCGTCGACGGTCCCGGCCCGGGCGGCGACGTGGGTGAGTTCGTGGCGCAGGGTTTCGCGCAGACCGTCCGGGCCGAGCCGGCGCCCGGCATCGGGCGAGAAGACGATCCGCTGACCGGTGGGCTGGGTGCCGGGTACGAACGGATCCGACACCGAGGCCGCCGCGACCTGGTCGGACACCGGACCGGTGGCGTGGGTCAGCGCCGCGAATTCGGAACTGCTCGACGCGACGGCCACCACGGCTTCGTGGGCCCAGTCGGTACCCCACACCTGGGAGACCGCCGTGACGGCCGGGCCGGCCTCGCGGGCGAGTTGGTCGACGTCGCCGCGCTGGTACGGATGCCCCAGCACCACCGACAACTTGCCGTCGTCACCCGAAACGTGTTGCGCGACAACGGGTCCGTACGAACTCATGATGCGCCGCAACTCGGGCAACTGCGGATCGGCGTGCGAGGGCGCGGAATCGGTTTCCGCGGCGGCGGGCACGGTGTGCAGGCCCGTCTTCGGCAGCAGCAGTAAGGCGCCGCCGGCCGCGGTCAGCGCCACCACCACGGCGAGGGTGGCGACGAATTCGAAGCGCCCACGATGCGCCAGCCATGTCCGGACCCGCAACAATCCGCTCATACGACACGATCCTCACGTCGGTGTGATGACTCGCCGCCAGATTCTCGCAGTGTTTACGGCATTCCGATCCAGTATCGGCGCGCGGAATGGAAGGGGGTGTTGCCCATCGGCGCCACCGCGACCGGCACACCGAAAGTGGAGGCGTGCAGGATCATGCCATTTCCGGCGTAGATGCCGACGTGCGAGGCGTCCGAATAGAAGAACACCACGTCGCCGGGCTGCAACGAGTCCCGGGACACCGGCGTGCCGACGGTGGCCTGCGCCTGGCTGGTGCGCGGCAGATCGATACCCACGTGATGGAACGCCCACTGCACCAGGCCGGAGCAATCGAACTGATCGGGGCCGGTCGCACCCCAGACGTACGGGTCGCCGACGCGGGTCAGTCCCGCGGCCAGCGCGCTGGTACCGCTGCCCGGGACCAGGCCGCGCAGCAGGGTGTCGCGGTCGAAGCCGGGCGGGAACAGCGATCCGGCGAGGGTGGATTTCTCCCCGGCCGAGAGCGCACCCCAGGCCTGGATGACCTGAGCCATCGCGCCCTGCAGATCGGCGCGCTTGTGTTCGAGGTCCGCGCGCACCTGGTCGGCCTTCTGCGCGGCGGCCTGCGCGGCGTCGGAGGCGGATTTGGCGGCGGTTTCGGCGGCGGTGGCCGAATCGGTGGCCTTGGAGAACTGCGTCAGCTGATCGGCGGTCTGCGTGGACAGCACGTCCAGCGTCGACATCTGGTCGAGCAGCTGCTGCGGGGAATCGGAGACCAGCACCGAGAACAGCCGGTTGGTCCGGGCGCCCTGATACGCGGCGATCGCGGTCCGGTCCACGGCCGGTTGATATTTGCGCACCTCGGCCTTGGCGGCATCGAGGGCCTGGGTCGCGGTCGCGAGTTTGGCATCGGCGTCGCGGGCCACGCCCTGTTTGGCTTCCAGATCGCCCTGCGCGGCCAGCGCCTGCTGGTTGAGCTGCTCGGACTGATGCGACAACTCGATGAGCCGCTGCACCGCGTCACCGGCGGTGGCCGGTTGTTCCGCCGGAGCCGGATCGGCCGTCGCCAGACCGCCGGAAGACGCTCCGAACACGAGCGCGCCCACTGCCAGTGAGCCGCCGACCAGGCGTCTGGTTCTGTTGTTGCGTTGCGCGTTGCCCTTGTGCGCTGTCACGGCCTGCCGTGCCCCGTTCTCTCGTCCCGAGCTGGAAATCACGAAGGTCTCGATAAGGTTACGGAACGGCGACCGTCCATGTCCAGCAGGGCACGAAACGATCACGCCGTATAGCCCCAATGCCCGGATCGGCGGTCCGAACTGTGCGGAATGCGCCGATCCGGGCGGGTCGAATCAGTAGCGGCGAGCGCCCGCGACCGGCATCGAGGAGATCGGGGCGACCTTCACCGGCTCACCGGCGGTCGAGGCGTGCACCACGTTGCCGTCGCCGACATAGAGCGCGGAGTGGCTGCCGCCGTAGAAGGACACCACGTCACCGGGCTGCAGCGCGTCCAGCGAGACGGGGGCGCCCTCCTCGAGCTGTTCGTAGCTCGTGCGCGGCAGTTCGCGCCCGGCCTGCTCGTAGGACCACTTCACCAGGCCCGAGCAGTCGAAGGCGTTCGGGCCGGCGGCACCGTACGAGTAGGGGGCGCCGACCTTGGACAGGGCGGCATCGGCCGCGCGCTGACCGACGGTCTGCTGCGGCGCGAACGGCGCAGGAGCGATCCCGGGGATCTGAATGCCCGGCGGGACAGCGCCCGGCGGAACGGCGCCGAGAACCTGATCGGGAACATCGAAGGTGCCGACGCCCGGTACGGTGACCGGCGCGGCCGCGGCGGTGGTCGCCGGGAGCAGCAGAGCGCTGAGGGTTGCTGCGCCAACGGCTCCGGCCGCAACGGCCCGGCGGGCGGTACGAGGCAGCCCCTGAACCTGTCGCTTGATCGCCATGATGCGGTACTCCTCATCTGCCCCACGACGCCGCACCCGGTGGTGCGTCGGACTCCGTGAGGTCTCGAAAAGATTACGAGGGCATAACGGTGCGTTGTAAAGCCCGGACGCGTCGAGCCGGCTTCAGGTAAGAGCCCCCGCCCGACTGCATGCGAGATAGCTCACAATGATCACGAAACGATAACGACAGCTATCGCCGGATGCGTTTACCCAGGTGCGTCCCGCCCCGAGATCAGACGAGCCACCACCGGAGCCGAGAGGCGCTCCGAGCGGGAAACCGCAAGTAACCGAGAGCATGTCGGCCAGAAACCAACCGAACAGTCCGCACGTTTGAGGACCGGCACTACACAGTCAAGCCCGGCTTCGCCGGCGCCCTCGCGGACCTCGCCCATTCGCCGCTATTTCATAGCTATACCGAATTACCGTGACCCTGATCACTTTTCGGCATACTCGTGCAATCCGAACCTCGCAGAGCGCAAATCTCGCGCCGGCCCGGCTGCCCGCCGACATCCGGAACGATCCTGTCGGACCCTGCGCCTACGCTGCTCGCCGTGCCCTCACCCGTCCCGCGACCGGCCCAGCTGGCCCTCGAACTTCCCGGTCACGGCGGTGACGAGCCCGAGATCGCACTGCGAGACGTCACCTTCGTCGTGGTGGACCTCGAGACCACCGGGACCCGGCCCGACGGGGACGCCATCACCGAAATAGGTGCGGTGAAGGTGCGCGCCGGCGAAGTACTCGGCGAATTCGCGACGCTGGTCGATCCCGGCTGCGCGATTCCGCCGCAGATCGTGCAGGTCACCGGCATCACCACCGCGATGGTCCTGGAGGCCCCGCGGATCGAGGCCGTGCTCCCCGGATTTCTCGAATTCGCGTCGGGCGCAGTGCTCGTCGCCCACAACGCGCGCTTCGACATGTCCTTCCTGAAGGCGGCGGCCCAGCGCTGCGAGACCGCATGGCCGGCCTTCCAGGTGCTGTGCACGGTTCAGCTGGCGCGGCGCATTCTCGATCGGGACGAGGCGCCGACGGTGCGGCTCTCGGCGCTGGCTCAGCTCCTCGGCGCCTCCACCCGGCCCACCCACCGCGCCCTCGACGACGCGCGCGCCACCGTCGACGTCCTGCACGCGCTGTTCGAACGGGTGGGCAATCTCGGGGTCCAGACCCTGCCCGAATTGATGGACTATCTGCCCGAGGTCACCCGTCGCCAGCGCTCCAAGCGCATCCTCGCCGCCGATCTGCCCGCCGCACCGGGGGTGTATCTATTCCGGGGGCCCTCGGAGGAGGTCCTCTATATAGGGACGGCGGTGAATCTGCGCCGGCGCGTGCGCAATTACTTCACCGGCTCCGAAACCCGCACCCGCATGCGGGAAATGGTCATGCTCGCCACCCGCGTCGATCACGTCCGCTGCGCGCACGGACTGGAAGCGGGAGTGCGCGAGCTGCGCCTGCTGGTAGCGCACACCCCGCCCTACAACCGGCGCTCGAAATTCCCCAAGCGCGCCTGGTGGCTGACGATGACCGACGAGCCCTTCCCCCGATTCGCGGTGAGCCGCACCCCCACCGCAGATGCTCTGGGGCCCTTTCATTCCCGCACCGACGCCACCGAGGTCGCGGCAACGCTCGCGGAATACAGCGGACTACGGACCTGCACGACACGCATCCCCCGCGGCGGTGTGCACGGCGGCGACTGTCCGCCCGCGGCCGTGGGCGGGTGCCCGGCGGCGATCTTCGGCGAGCGGGTGCCGGCCGCACAGTACGCGGCCGCCCCGCGGGCGGTGCGGGATCTGTTCACCGGACGCGACGACGCACCTTTGCGCGCGATCGCCGCCCGCATCGACGAGTACGTCGCCGCAGAGCATTTCGAGGCCGCCGCGCGGCTGCGTGATCGCACCTGCGCCGTGGTGCGGGCGCTACGGCGCACTCAGCGCCTGGCAGCCCTCGCCCGGATCGCCGAGCTGATCGCGGCCCGCCCCGATGGCAGAGGCGGCTGGGAGTTCGCGGTGATCCGCTATGGCCGCCTCGCTGCCGCCGGAACCGCCGCGCGCGGTATCCCGCCGATGGCGGTGGTCGAGAGCCTGGTCGCCGCCGCCGAGACGGTCCGCCCGACCACGTTCACAGCAGGCACGTCAGCGGAGCCGCGCATCCCCACCGACACGGATGATCTGCACGATCCCGACCACCCGCCGCTGCGCGGCGCACCACCCGAGGAGACCGGCGTGATCGCCCGCTGGCTCGACCAACCCGGGACCCGCATCGTCCGCACCAGCGACGGCTACCGGGAACCGCGGCTGGGCGCGGGTCCCTGGCTCGCCTGGGTCGAACGTGCGGAGGCGGCCACCCGCGCGGAATCGGCTGCGAGCGAATACCTCACACGTACCACCGCGTAGTAGCTCACGGCCGGCGGTTTTCACCGAACACCAGGTGCAAGCGCGGCACTCACTCCCCCAGCGAGAACCCCGCCTCCACATCCGCACTCGAATACGACTTGAAGGCGATATGGGTCGTCGTGCGCAGAACTCCGGCGGTCTTGTTCACCCGGCCGGTCACCACCTCGGCGATCCGTTCGTGATCGCGCACCCGCACCACCGCGATCAAATCGACGTCTCCCGCGCACGAGTAGACCTCGGCGACGCCGTCGAGATCGGCCAGTGCCTGCGCGGTTTCGGGAATCCGGGCCGCCTCGGCGTGGATCAGAACGATCGCGGTAATCATGAGCGCGAGTCTAATTGCGCGCCGGCGACGAGCCCGCACCGTGGCCGTATCGCCGCAGGAACGCGGTGGCCACACACCACACCGGCCACGCATGACACGGCCGCACATGACCCTGCCGCACATACGACGGAGCCCCGAGCCGAATGATCGACTCGGGGCTCCGAAACTGCGAACTCAGTGGCTGTGCTTGCCGCCGCTGCCGCCGTTCTGCTCCTGGTAGGTGGCCAGGACCTCCAGCTGCTTGTGCTCGGCCTCGTGCTCGCTCGCGGTGAGCGCCTCGGCCTCGGCGGCCGGATCGGCCCGCAGGAACGAACCCGAACCCGGCTTGCCGGCCCAGCCCAGCTTGTTCATCTTCTTCGGCACCGGTGCGCCCTGGTACTCCAGCGGAATCGGGTGGCCGTGGGCGTCGACCGGGCCCAGCGGCTGATGCACCTCGATGTACTCACCGTGCGGCAGGCGCTTGATCACACCGGTCTCGATGCCGTGCTCGAGGACCGTGCGGTCGGCGCGCTGCAGGCCCAGGCACAACCGGTACGCCAGGAAGTAGGCGATCGGCGGCGCGAGGAGCAGGGCGATGCGGAAGAACCAGGTCGTCGCGTTCAGCGACACATCGAACTTCAGCGCGATGATGTCGTTGACACAGGCCAGGGTCAGCACCAGGTAGAAGGCGATGGCCATGGCACCGATCGCGGTGCGCACCGGCACGTCACGCGGACGCTGCAGGATGTTGTGGGGCACCGTGTCGCCGGTGAGGCGCTTCTCGATCCACGGGTAGGCGATCAGCACCGCGAACACCAGACCCATGATCAACGCGACCCAGAACGGAGCCGGAACGGTGTAGCGGCCCAGATACAGCTCCCACGGCGGCATCAGACGGGCCATACCGTCGGTCCACATCATGTAGAAGTCGGGCTGCGAACCGGCCGAGACCTGTGACGGGTTGTAGGGACCCAGGTTCCAGATCGGGTTGATCTGCAGCACACCACCCATGACGGCGAGCACGCCCAGGGTGAACATGAAGAACGCGCCCTGGTCGGCGGCGAACACCGGCACGATGCGGGCACCGACCACGTTGTTCTCGGTGCGGCCCGGTCCGGGGAACTGGGTGTGCTTCTGGTACCAGACGATCGCCACGTGCGCCGCGATCAGCGCCAGCATGATGCCCGGGAAGAGCAGCACGTGCGCGATGTACAGACGCGGGATGATGATCGTGCCCGGGAAGTCACCGCCGAAGATCAGCCAGTGCATCCAGGTGCCGACCAGCGGAATACCCATGGTGATACCACCGAAGGCGGCCCGCAGACCGGTACCCGACAGCAGGTCGTCGGGCAGCGAGTAACCGAAGAAGCCCTCGAACATCGCCAGGATCAGCAGCAGCGAGCCGATCACCCAGTTCGCCTCACGCGGCTTGCGGAACGCGCCGGTGAAGAAGATGCGGAACAGGTGGATGATGATCGAGCACGCGAACAGCAGCGCCGCCCAGTGGTGCACCTGGCGGACGAACAGACCGCCGCGCACCTCGAAGGAGATGTTCAGCGCCGTCTCGTACGCGCGCGACATGGTGACGCCGCGCAGCGGCTGGTAGGCGCCGTGGTAGACGACCTCGCTCATCGACGGATCGAAGAACAGCGTCAGGTAGATACCCGACAGGATCAGGATGATGAAGGCGTAGAGCGCGATCTCACCCAGCAGGAACGACCAGTGGGTCGGGAAGACCTTGTTGATCGACCGTTTCACGAACGCCGCGGCACGGTACCGCTCGTCCATTTCGTTGGCCTGTGCGACCACTTTGCTCGGACTCATGAACGACGCTCCCAGAAGGCCGGACCGAGCGGCTCGATGAAGTCGCCGTTGGCGACCAGGTAGCCGTCGGTGTTGACGGTGATGGGCAGCTGCGGCAGCGCGCGGGCGGCGGGACCGAAGATCGGCTTACCCCACTCGGTCGCCGAGAACTGCGACTGATGGCACGGGCACAGGATCCGGTTGGTCTGCTGCTCGAACAGCGAGGTCGGGCAGCCCAGGTGAGTGCAGATCTTCGAGTACGCCCAGTAGTCGCCGAAGTTGAAGCTCTCCTGGCCCCTGCGCTTGATCGCCTTCTGCCCGTCCTCCGGGCGCAGGCGGATCAACATGACCGCGTTACGGATGCCACGCAGCGACTGGAGGGTCTCCTCCTCGTTGCCGCGCCACTCCTCTTTCCACGGGAACACGGTCTCCATGGCGCCGGCGTCGAGGTCCTCCGGCCGCACCAGCACGATGTCCTCGGGCCGGCCGGTGTCCTTGCGCAGGTAGATGGTCTGGCCCGGGAAGTCCGGAGTCCAGCCCGACACCCACAGCGGGGACTTCATGCCCTTGGCCCACGGGTTTTTGATCATGCCGCCGACGAACAGGAACAGTGCGCCGATGCCCAGCACACCCACGCCCAGTCCGGCGGTACGGGTGATCATCTTGCGACGTCCCAGCGTCGAGGTCTCCAGCGCGTCCGACAGCTGCGCGCCCAGGGTGCGCCGGTCGACCTCGTCGGAGGGACCGTCGTGGCGGGTCTGGATGGAGATCTCGTTCGGGATGAACTTCTTGCGGATGATGACCGCGGCGACACCGATGGCCAGCACCGCGATACCCAGCAGCAGGCCGTAGAGCGGCGTGGCCAGCGAGTACAGGCCGTTGCCGTCCTCGTTGCGGCCCTTGTACTCCCAGGGCCAGAACAGGAAGACGCCGATCAGCCCGGCCGCCGCGAGGGCGGAGATGGCGAACCAGAACGTCACGTGCCGCTCGGCACGCTTCTCCGCGCGTGTGCCCGGAACCGGCCAGCGCGGAGCGCGGTAGACGACGTCGACGCCGTCGCGCGCGGTACCGAGTTCGACCAGCTCGGCGGTCGACATCGCGTCGAGCTGCTCCTCGGTGGGGTTCAGGTTCACGCCCTTACCGCCGCCATCCTCAGGCCGGCTCATCTCGTTTCGCTCCTGTTCGCTCATGATCGCGATCCGATCCACATCGCGGCGCCGACCAGCACGATGATGCCGGCGACCCAGATGGCGATGGCCTCGGTCGCGGGACCGAAACCACCCAGGCCGTATCCGGCCTCCGGCTTGGTCTCGGTGCGGTCCTTCACATAGGCCACGATGTCACGCTTCTCCTCCGGAGACAGCTGCCGGTCGGAGAATTTCGGCATGTTCTGCGGGCCGGTGAGCATCGCGGTGTAGATCTGCTGCGCGTTGGCCTGCTCCAGCGGCGGCGCGAACTTGCCGGAGGACAGCGCACCGCCCTTACCGGTGAAGTTGTGGCAGGACGCGCAGTTGAGGCGGAACAACTCGCCACCGCGTCCCAGGTCGGCACCCTTGATCAGGGAATCCTGCGCGATCTCGCCGTTCGGGTCGCGAACCACGGTCGGGCCGCCGCCGTTGGCCGCCACGTACGCGCCCAGCGCGTCGGTCTGGCGGGCGTCGAACTTCGGGGGCTTGCGCTGGATCTGCGCGCCGTTACCCGCGGCGGGCATGCGGCCGGTGGACACCTGGAAGTAGACCGCCGCCTCGCCGACACCGATCAGGCTGGGGCCGCGGTCCTGCACACCCTGCAGGTTGGCGCCGTGACAGGTGATGCAGGAGGTCTCGTAGATCTGCTTACCCTCGCGGATCAGCGCCGACTGATCCTCGTTGGCCGTCGCGACCTGCGCGTGCGGGGTGAGCGCCGATGCCGCGAAGCCGGCTCCGACGAGGCCCATCAGAAGAACCAGACCGCCGGCGAGCTTGCGGCGCATCCGGCGCTGCTTGCGGGTCTTGATGGCCTGGTTGTTCTCAGCGCTGCCGATCCCGCTCGTGGGATCTGGCGCTGACGGGGGAGATGAACTCATCTGTGTCCCTTTGGAGTAGACGGAACCGACTTGTGCAAAGTGTGTATTTGTCGCGGACCGCGCGTGACGGCCGCCGCCCGGCTAGCGGACGAAGTAGATCGTGGCGAACAGCGCGATCCAGACGATGTCGACGAAGTGCCAGTAGTAGGAGACGACGATGGCCGCGGTGGCCTGCGCCGGCGTGAACTTACTGACCTTGGTTCGAATCAGCAGGAAGATGAACGCGATGAGACCGCCGATGACGTGCAGACCGTGGAAGCCGGTGGTGATGAAGAACACCGAGCCGTAGATGCTGCTAGAGATGGTGGTGCCCTCTTGGTAGAGCGCGTGGTACTCGGTGCCCTGACCGGCCACGAAGAACGCGCCCATGAAGAAGGTGAGCAGGTACCAGCGGCGCAGGCCGAAGACATCGCCGCGCTCGGCCGAGAACACACCCATCTGGCAGGTGAAGGAGGAGGCGATCAGCACGGCCGTGACCGGCACGGCGAGCTTGAGGTTCAGCTCGGTCGGTTCCGGCGGCCAGTTGCCATGAGCCTGGGCACGAGCGACGAAGTACATGGCGAAGAGGCCGGCGAAGAACATCAGCTCGCTCGACAGCCAGATGATGGTTCCGACGCTGACCATGTTGGGCCGGTTCAGCGAATGCACACGCTGAGTAATGGCCGATCCTGGGGTCCCTACTGCGGTCGTCACGCCGGTAAGTATGACTCGTCGTAGTACGACAGGCGTAGCCGGGTGCGAATTCGGGGTGTCGGACTCGGAATCATCAGCGCGCGTGCGGGTCTGGGGCCCGGTTCGGCGTGTCCGGTGAACCCGCAGGTCGAGCGTCGATGCGACCACGGTGACCAGCGGAAATCCCGAGTATGCGATGCTGCGTCGACGCGCGGAGGAAGGCGGGTGGCATGGGAATTCGATCGGTGTGGCAGCGGCTGTCGGGCCGGGGTGCGGCGACGGAATTGGATCCGGCGCGAACGGATCTGATGGTCGTCGTGTCCAGTTTCGACGATGCCGAAGCCTGCTCGAGCGCGCTCGCGCGCGCGAGCGGCTGGCGCGCCGAGGAGCAGGCCCTGCTGCGTCATCATCTGCGCATCCCGGCCGCCGCCCGGGAGGAGGTCGTCGACATCGCCGCCCAGGACGGCTACTCCCCCGCCGCGACGTCCGAGGCCTCCGACACGAACGGCAGTCATATCGAATTGGTATTACAGCGGGTGCAGGTCCTGGACGCGCTGCACTGCTCGCAAGAACGGTCGCGGATGGCCGGATTGGCGCAGCGGCACGAGGGCACGGCGGTGGGCTGGGACGCACTACAGCCGAGCGGAATCGAGCCGGGTTCTCCGTAATCTTCTTCCGCAACGCCGAGAACAAAGAAATTGCCTCCGCCGATTAGGCTGCTAGCCGGGCGGCCGACGACTATCCGACGGCCCCCACGCCCGCGCGGACGAGCGATGCGGGTGTCCGATCGCGAACGGGAGATGTGATGAGCGCGCGCAGCTGGCCCGAGATTCTCGGTGCCCTGACCGACGGGGTCGATCTGACCGCGGAGGAGGCGGCGTGGGCGATCGACGAGATCTTCTCCGACAACGCCACCCAGGCGCAGATCGCGGCCTTCGGCGTGGCCATCAAGATGAAGGGCCCCACCGCGATCGAGCTGTCCGGCCTGGCGACCGGCATGTTGAGCCATGCGCGGCGGGTGTCGCTCGATATGGGCGCGGTCGACATCGTCGGCACCGGCGGCGACCGCTCCGGCACGGTCAATATCTCCACGATGTCCTCGATCGTGGTGTCCGCGGCGGGCATTCCGGTGGTCAAGCACGGTAATCGGGCCGCGTCGTCGAAGAGCGGCGGCGCGGACGTGCTCGAGGCGCTGGGTGTGCGGATCGCGTTGAGCCCGGAGTCGGTGGCCCAGTGTGTGCGCGAGGTGGGCATCGGGTTCTGCTTCGCCCCGTTGTTTCATCCGGCGCTGCGGTTCGCCGGTCCGGCGCGCAAGGAGATCGGCATTCCGACGGTCTTCAACGTGCTGGGCCCGCTGACCAATCCGGCGCAGCCGAGCGCGGGCCTGATCGGATGCGCCTTCGCCGAGCTCGTCCCCGTGATCGCCGGGGCGTTCGCCGAACGCGGCGCCAATGCGCTGGTGGTACGCGGAAACGACGGCCTCGACGAGATCACCACCGCCGACACCACCGATGTATGGGTCGTCGCCGCGGGTGAGAAGTACGAGACCGTCATCGATCCGACGCGCCTGGGCATCCCCCGCGTGGATCCGGCGGCACTGCGCGGCGGCGATGCGACCGTCAACGCCGCGATCGCCCGCGACATGTTCAACGGCGCCCCGGGGCCCGTCCGCGACGCGGTCCTGCTCAACTCCGCCGCCGCGATCGTGGCCTTCGAGCTGACCCCCGAGACCGCCCACACCGATATCCACGAGCTGCTGCGCCCGGCCCTGGAGCGGGCGGCCGCCTCGGTCGACACCGGCGCGGCCACCCAGTTGCTCGATCGCTGGGTGAAATTGAGCAACGAACTCGGGGACTGAACGGGAACAGTCCCGAGCTGTCACTTCAGGTAGCGCACGATGCTTTCCGCGACGCACGCGGGCTTGTCCGCCCCGTCCAGTTCGACGGTGACGGTCCGCACCGCCTGGATGCCGCCGGGGATCTCGGAGACCGAGTCCAGGTGGACGCGGGCGCGGATGCGGCCGCCCGACGGCACCGGCGTGATGAAGCGAACCTTGTTGAGCCCGTAGTTGATTCCCATCGTGATGCCGCCCACCGTGGTCGCCTGGTTGCTCAGCGGCACCAGCAGCGACAGGGTGAGGAATCCGTGCGCGATGGTGTGCCCGTAGGGGCCCTGCGCGGCCTTCTCGGCGTCGACGTGGATCCACTGGTGGTCGCCGGTGGCGTCGGCGAAGGTATCGATGCGGTCCTGGTCGACCTGCAACCAGTCGCTGACACCGAGTTCGGTGCCCACAGCCGCGGCGAGCGCGTCCAGATCGGCGAAATCGGTCATGTCCGGTCCCTTCCGTGCTGCCGGGGCGTTGCGCCGGCAGCTCACATGAAACGTTGTTTCAGTTCGCGTTTGAGCACCTTGTGCGTCGGCCCGAGCGGCAACTCGGAGACGAACTCCACGCGCCGCGGGTATTTGTACCGTGCCACATGCTCGCGGCCGTAGGCGATGACTTCCTCGGCGCTGACCTCACCGGCCGGCACGACGACTGCCACGATCTCCTCGCCGTAGTTCTCGTCCGGCACTCCGATCACCGCCACCTGCGCGATCCTCGGATGCCGCAGCAGCGCCTCCTCCACTTCGGTGGGATAGACGTTGAACCCGCCGCGGATGATCATCTCCTTGATCCGGTCGACGATCCGCAGATATCCCTGCTCGTCGCGCACGCCGAGGTCGCCGGTGCGGAACCAGCCGTCGACCACGGCCCGCTCGCTCGCCTCCGGATTGCCGGTGTAGCCGCTGAACACGTTGTGCCCGCGCACCACCACCTCACCGACGCTGCCGGTCGGCAGCAACTCGATGCGGTCGGTGACGCCGGGATCGGCGATCTCCACGTCCACGCCCCACACCGGATGTCCGACGGTGCCGGCGCGCGGTCCGAAGACCGGCTGGTTCACCGCCGCGGTCGGTGAGGTCTCCGAGAGCCCGTACCCCTCGAGGATCCGCGCGTCGAACACCTCCTCGAACCGTTCCAGCACCGGCAGCGGCAGCGCCGCGCCCCCGGAGATGCACAGCCGTAGTGCGGGGAGTTCGACGGCGCCGGCGGCCGCCTCGATCAGTCCGTGATACATCGTCGGGACGCCGTGGAAGGTGTTCACGCGTTCGGTCACCATGAGCCGAATCGCTTCGGGCGCGGTGAATCTCGGCATCAGGACGAGGGTCGCGCCGACCCGCCAGGTGGAGTTCATCGAGACGGTCTGCCCGAATACGTGGAACAGCGGCAGCGCGCCGAGGGCCACATCGTCGCGGTGCACATCGTTGGCGTCGAAGGCGTTCACGGTGGCGCACATGACCATATTGAGATGGCTCAGCTCCGCACCCTTGGGCCGGCCGGTGGTCCCGCTGGTGTAGAACACCACGGCGGTATCCAGCGGCGAGCGCGGAACGAACAGCGCGATCGCCTCGCCCGTCAGGCCGTCCGGGCGCACGCAGGCGATGCCGACCCGGCGGGCCGCCTCCGCACCGACCGATTCCACCTGCGGATGGCAGATCAGCAGCGTCGCCCCGCTGTCGCGCAGGACGAATTCGGCCTCTTCGGCGGTGAGCAGCAGATGCACCGGCACCACCGTCGCCCCCGCCGCGAGGATCGCGTAGTAGGCCCGGGGAAAGTCGGCTGTATTCGGGCACATCAGCGCGACCCGATCACCCGGCCGGATACCACGCTCGATCAACGCGCGGGCCTGTTCCCTTGCCGCACGCCACAATTCGGCGAAGGTGAGCCGATGCTCGCCCTCGATGAGCGCCACGTGCCCGGGCCGGCGCCGCGCCGGTTCGGCGAGGATGCTCGCCAGCGACAACGTCGCGTTCACAGCCCCATATCCTTGGCGATGATCATCTTCATGACCTCGTTCGTCCCGCCGTAGATGCGATTGACCCGATTGTCGGCGTAGAGCCGGGCGATCGGATATTCGTTGATGAAGCCGTAGCCGCCGTGCAGTTGCAGGCAGCGGTCGATGACGCGCGCGGCGACCTCGGTGCAGAACAGCTTCGCCGAGGCGGCGTCGGCCGCACTGAGTTCACCGGCGTCGAGGGCCTCGAGAGCCCGGTCCACCACGGCCTCGGCCGCGTCGACCTCGGCCTTGCAGGCGGCGAGCTCGAACTTGGTGTTCTGGAACGAGGCGACGGGTTTGCCGAAGACGTTGCGCTGCTGGGTGTATTCCTGCGCGAACCGCACCGCGGCCGCCGCCTGGGCGTAGGCGCCGGCGGCGATGGAGAGCCGCTCCTGGGGCAGATTCTGGCCCAGGTAGGAGAAGCCCTTGTTCTCCTCGCCCAGCAGATCTTCGACCGGCACCCGGACATCGGTGAAGTTCAGCTCGGCGGTATCGGAGGCCCGCAGCCCCAGCTTGTCGAGTTTGCGGCCGATCGTGTAGCCCGGTGACTTCGTGTCGACCACGAGCAGGGAGATGCCGAAGCGGCGGTCGTCCTCGCGGGGCGGCGCGGTGCGGGCGCAGACGATCACCCGGTCGGCGTTCACGCCACCGGTGATGAAGGTCTTGGCGCCGTTGAGCACGTAGTGCGTGCCGTCCTCGGAAAGCTTGGCGGTGGTGCGCATTCCGGCCAGATCCGACCCGGTGCCGGGTTCGGTCATGGCGATGGCGAACATGATCTCACCGGCGGCGAATCCGGGCAGCCAGCGCTGTTTCTGTTCCTCGGTGGCGAGCTTCTTCAGATACGGCAGGCACAGCCCGACGTGCACGCTGGATCCGCCGAACGACACACCAGCGCGTGCCGTCTCCTCCATGAGGATGGTCTGGAATTTGAACGAGTCGATGCCGGCACCGCCGTATTCCTCGGGCACCTCGATGCCGAAGACGCCCAATTCGGCCAGTTTGTAATAGAACTCGCGGGGCACGATGCCCGCTTCCAGCCACGTGTCGTAGACCGGGACCACTTCGGTCTCGACGAATTTGCGGACCGTGCCGCGGAAGGTCTCGTGGTCCTCGGTGAAGCTGGTTCTGCGCATGATGTTCTCCTGGAACGGTTTCAGAGCCGACGGCCGCCGTCGACGTAGATGGTCTGGCCGGTGATGAAGGACGCCTCGTCGGAGGCGAGGAAGGCGACGGTGTTCGCGATGTCGTCGGGGCGGCCGACCCGGCGCACCGGAGTGATCTCGGCCGACTTCGCCTGCCATTCCTCGACCGACACGCCGACGCGGGCCGCGGTGGCGGCGGTCATCTCGGTGACGATGAAGCCCGGCGCGACCGCATTGACGTTGATGCCGTAGGGGCCCAACTCGATCGCCAGGGTGCGGGTGAGTCCCTGAATGCCCATCTTGGCGGCCGAGTAGTTGGCCTGGCCACGGTTGCCGAGCGCCGAGACGCTGGAGGTGTTGACGATCTTGCCGTAGCGTCGGGCGACCATATGCCGTTGTGCCGCACGGGAACACAGGAACGCGCCGCGCAGGTGTACCGACATCACGGTGTCCCAGTCGTCGGCCGACATCTTGAACAGCAGGTTGTCGCGCAGCACGCCGGCGTTGTTGACCAGGATGTCGAGCGACCCCAGCTCCGCGGCGACGCGATCGAAGGCGGCGTCGACGCTCGCCTCGTCGGTGACATCGCAGGCCAGCGGGACGGCCACCCCACCGGCGGCGACGATCTCGTCCGCGGTTGTCTTGCAGGCGTTCTCGTCGAGGTCGGCGATGGCCACGGCCGCCCCGTCGGCGGCCAGGCGGGCCGCGGTGGCCGCACCGATGCCCCGGGCGGCCCCGGTCACCACGGCCACTCTGCGCTGATCTGTCATCGAATTCTCTCCTCGAAATCGGTTGTCACACGAAGGCGTTCACGCCGGTGAGGGCGCGGCCGATGAGTAGTTTCTGGATCTGGCTGGTTCCTTCGTAGAGGGTGAGCACCCGCGCGTCGCGCAGATACTTCGACACCGGGTATTCGTCGATGTACCCGTATCCGCCGAATACCTGGATGGCGTTGTTGGCCGCCTTCACCGCCGCCTCGCTGGCGAACAGCTTCGCCACCGACGCCTCGGTGCCGAACGGTTCGCCGCGATCGACCAGGTCGGCGACTCGCCAGGCCAGCAGCCGCGCGGCCTCCACATCGACGGCGATATCGGCGATCAGCTCCTGCACGAGCTGGTAGGAGGCGATCGGTTTACCGAACTGTTCGCGTTCCCCGGCATAGCGCACGGCGGCCTCGAGGCAGGCGCGGGCGACCCCGACGCATCCCGCGGCCACGCCCATGCGCCCCTTGTCGAGGGCGGCCATCGCGATCCGGAACCCCTGTCCCTCGCCGCCGAGTCGCGCCGAATCCGGCACCCGCACCCCGTCGAGCACGATTTCCGCGGTCGCCTGTCCGCGCAGACCGAGTTTGCCCTTGATCTCGGTGCGGCCGAAACCCGTCGCGTCCGTGGGCACGAGGAATGCGGTGACCCCCTTGGGTCCCGGTTCGCCGGTGCGCGCGAAGATCAGCGCGATATCGGCCCAGGTGCCGTTGGTGATGAACATCTTGGTGCCCGAGAGCACCCAGTCCTCGCCGTCGCGGACGGCACGGGTGGTCAGATTCGCCGCGTCGGACCCGGTGCCCGGTTCGGTGAGGCCGAAGCAGCCCAGCGACTCTCCCGCGCACAAGCGGGGCAGCCAGTGCTGTTTCTGCTGCTCGCTGCCGTAGCTCTCGAGCGACTTGCCGACCAGCCCGAGCGAGACCGACACGATGCCACGCACCGAGCTGTCGCCGCGGCCGAGCTCCTCGAGCAGCAGGCAGTACGACATCGCGTCACCACCCGAGCCGCCGTACTCCTCCGGGATCTCGATACCGAGAAAGCCCATGTCGCCGAGCTTGCGCACGATCGCGGTATCCACCGATTCGGCGCGATCCCAGGCCGCGGCGTAGGGCACGACCTCCTTGTCGACCCAGGCGCGGGCGACCTCGCGCAGCTCGCGGCGGGCATCGCCGAGTTGCAGATCCATGACGGAAAACTCCTAACCGAACGTTGTTAGGTATCGATTGCCACGATAAACTAACAGCGTTCGGATGTTCAAGGCCCCGGTGCTCGACGGTGTAGGTTGACTCGGCACGGTCCGGTTTCGCGGCGAAGGAGGTGGCGAGGATGCCTCGGCCACGGGTACCGCTACTGAGTCGCGAACGCATCCGCGAGACGGCACTGGAATTGATCGACCGCGACGGACTACCCGAGCTCTCGATGCGGAAACTGGCCGCCGAGCTGGGCGTTCAGGCGGCCTCGCTGTACGGCCACTACCCCACCAAGGACGATCTGCTCGACGATATCGCCGCCGGCATCATGTCCCATGTGGACGCCTCGGCCTTCGAAACCGCCGACTGGCGCACCGGCCTGATCTCGTGGGCGCGTTCCTACCGCGCCGCCCTGGTCCGCCACCCCAACTTCGTCCCCTACCTGGCCTCGGGCCCCGGTAAGCGCGAGGAGAATCTACGCGCGGCCGACGCCGTGCACGGCGGCCTGGTCGGCGCCGGCTGGCCACCCCGCCAGGCCACCATGATCGGCGCGGCCACCCGCTATGTGGTGATGGGTTCGACCATCGGCTCGTTCTCCCGCGGCTTCGTCGACGACGTCCAGGTCTATCGCGACCGTTACCCGCATCTGGAACAGGCGCACCTGCTGCGCGCGAAGGCCGACGAAATCGACTCGGAGAGTTTCGAATTGGCGCTGGAATCGTTCGTCACGGGCCTGGAGATCCGCTTCGCCGCCATCCAGCAGCGCCGCGCCCGCCGCCGCGAGAAATCCGCCGAGGTCTGACCCGGGCCCACCCGGCGGAAACGCCGCGGGCCGACTCGGTGATTCCGAGCCGGCCCGCGGCGGGTACAGCGATCTCAGAGGTCGGCGAAGACCGATCTCACCTCGTCTTCGGTCAGCCCGTAGTCGGCCAGCGAATACTTGTGCGCGGGCTTGCGGTCGCCCGATTTGCTCTCCTCGTCGAGCGCCCGCATCGCGTTCCGGGCCGCCTCGGTGTAATCCAGCCCGAACGTCGAATAGATCTTCTCGACGGTGCCGAACGGGTCCGCCCGCAGATCCTCGAACTGGATGTCGAGGAACTGATCGGGGTTGTATCGCGCCCGCGCGGAATTGAATTCGCGCAGGCCCCGCGACCAGAGTTCGAGCTGAGTGCGGCCGATCGTCTCCCCGACGAAGGTGTTCGACCAGCCCTTGGTGGCCTGTTCGGACAGGCTGCACGACGAACCGACGATGGTCACCGGGTCGCGGTGGGTCTGGATGATCAGCGCGTCGGGGTAGACCTCCATCAGCGCGTCCAGCGCGAACAGGTGGCTCGGGTTCTTCAGCACCCAGCCCCTCGTGTCACCCAGGCCGATCAGCTGCAGATTCTGCTTGTGCCGCTGATAGGCGTTGGTCCAGTCCTGCTTCTGCAACCACTGCGAATAGGTCGGCAGATAGGCCAGTGATTCGTAGGCGATGGATTTCACCGTCTGGCGCAGCAGCTGCCAGCATTCCTCGACCTCGGCGGCACTCATGTAGTGCAGGCCCATGAATTCCGGATTGTCGACGTGATGCTGCGCGAAACCGGCGTCGATCTGCTGGAACACCGGATTGTCGGCCCAGGTCTCGCGCGGCGGCCGCGGCTGCGGCAGTTCGGTCAGCCACATCTCGAGCGCCTGATGCCGCGGATCGGCGGCCAGCAGCCGATGCAGCGCGGTGGTGCCGGTGCGGGGCAGGCCGGTGACGAAGATCGGCCGCTCGATCGCGGTCTCGGCGTAGCCGGGATTGGCCTTCCAGGACGCCTCGCTCAGCGCGCGCGCGACCAGTGCGCCGCGCAGGAAGTAGCGGTTCATCTTGGAACCGAGTTCGGTGAGGTCGGCGTCGCGCCGATACGAGTCGAGCAGCACACCGAGCGCCTCGGTGTAGTCGTCGGGGCCGAAATCGGTGAGGCCGCACGCCTTGGTGGCGGATGCGTGCAGATCCTCGACGGTGCCGACGTTGGTACGAGCGGTCATGAAATTCTGTTCCTCACACGTGGTATTCGCCGCAGTTGACGTCCAGGGTCTGGCCGGTGATGGCACTGGCCCACTCGGAAGCGAGAAACACCACGACCCTGGCGATCTCGTCCGGTTCGGGCAGGCGCTTGAGATCCGACCGGGAGGCGGTCTGCTCGTACACCTGGTCGACCGTGATGCCGTACTTCTTCGCGACCTCACCGAAATACCACTTCAGCTGATCGGCCCAGATGTAGCCCGGCGCCACACTGTTGACCCGAATTCCCTTGGCGCCCAATTCCGTTGCCAGCGTCTGCGACATGGCCAGCAGCGCCGACTTGGCGACCTTGTAGCTGCCGTAGCGCGGTTCGGAGTGCCGCAGCACCGACGAATTGATCATCACCACCGCGCCCCGGGTCTTGGCCAGTTCGTCGGTGAAGGCCTGGGTCGCCCGCAGCGTGCCCAGCACCGTCAGCTCGAGGCTGTCGCTGATCTGCCGGAAGTCGGTGCGCGCCAGCGACTTCATCGACGGCATCGCGAAGGCGTTGTTGACCTGCGCGTCGACCCGGCCGAAGGTCTCCACCGTGCGCTCGACCAGATTCGCGACCGCGGCGTCGTCGGTGATGTCGGTCGGCACGATCAGGCTCGTCCCGCCGGCGGCGTCGATCTCGTCGGCCACCTCCCGCAGCCGCGATTCGGTGCGCGCGGCCAGCACCACCTTCGCGCCGGCCGCGGCCGCCTGCACGCACAGCGAGCGGCCCAGTCCGGGACCCACGCCGCTGATCACGACCACCTTGTCTGCCAGCAGGCCCGTTCCGGCGCTCATCCGAGCATCCGATCGGCGAAACCGCGCTGGCGGTCGGCGATGCGGGCGCGCCAGCCCTGCTCGTCGATCCGGTTGAGTTCGTAGTGCGGCAGCTGCGCCGCCACCTCGTCGAAGGGCACCAGGGCGAATTGCGGCCCGTCCGCGGGGGTCATCTCCCGGGCGACGCGCTGCCATCGGAACTGCAGGATGCCGCGGCGGCGTCCGGTGGTCTCGATCCAATTGGTGATGCCCGGGTTGCGAGCCGAGACCACCATGCGGATCATCCCGTCCGGATCGACCTGGGCCTGAGCGCTGTTGAGGCTGGTCTGGTGGTTGACGTAGTCGAGGGAGATGTACCAGCGGCTACCCAGCTGGAATCCCTGATAGGGCGCATCGGATTTCGGCACCGTGATCACCAGCGCCTGGTCGTCGTCGAGATCGAAGTGGCCGACCGAGGAGTACTGGGTGCTGAGTCCGCCCGGGGTGAGCCGCGGTTCGGTGAGGGTGTTCACCGGCAGGTCGAGGTAGAACCACTTGGGGAAGTTGAACCAGGTGTGGATGCGCTGCACCAGCGCCCGCGACGCGGCCCGATACCGCTTGCGCAGCTGGTCGACACCGGGCTCGGGGGCCGCGGTGCCGACGGTGTCGAGGCGCTCGATGCGGATGCTGCCCTTCGTCTCCGCGTTCCAGTCGCCGTAGACCTCGCGCACCGCGAGCATCGAGGCACCCTCGCCGAGGACGAAATAGTTCGGCCCGGCATCGGCTTTCGGCGGGCCGAAGCGGAGCTGGTAGCTGCCGTCGGCGGCGATCTGCAGGCGGCGGTCGTCGAAGGCGTCGTCGCCGTTGGGAACGTCGGTGGCGGTGTAGTCGCCGCGCAGCACCTGGAAGCTGAGGTCGACGGTACTGCCGCGGACACCGGTGAGCAGATATTCCGCACCCGGCTCGACATTGGCGTGGTAGTAGAGCGTATCCGGGTTGTCCAGGCCCATTTTCGCGTGCGGGCCGGTGGAGCTCACGAAGTACGGGTGGCTGGTGCCGTGCGTGCCCGACAGCTGCAGGCACGCGGCGATACTGCCCGCGAGGTAGTCGTACCCCTCGGCGAGATCCTTCTCGTCGTTGATGAAATCCGCTGCCGCGATCAGCTTCTCGGCCTCGGCGATCGCCGCGGTGAACGGTTCGGTGAGCGACCCGCCGCCCGGAAGTCCGTTTCCGGCGGCGGTATCGGTTCCCGGTGACGATCCTGTCGATGTACTCATGTCGTCCTAGGGTGTTGTGCGGGCAGAACTGCGGTTCACAGTCTCAGTTCGCGGCGGATCAGCGCGGCGATTTCGGCGGGTGAGCCGTGATCGGGAGTGATCACGAGCTCGGCGTCTTCGGGACGTTCGTAGGGCGAGTCGATGCCGGTGAACTCCGGCAGCCGGCCCGCGCGGGCCTTGGCGTACAACCCCTTCGGATCCCGGCGCTCACACACCTCCAGTGGGGTGTCGACGAAGATCTCGTGGAAGTCCAGACCACTCGCGGCGTGCACCCCGCGCGCCTGCTCGCGCTGGTCGGCGAACGGGCTGATCACCGAGACGATGGCGATCAGACCGGCGTCGGCGAACAACGAGGCGACCTGAGCCACCCGGCGGATGTTCTCGCGCCGGTCCTCGTCGGTGAAACCGAGGTCGGCGTTGAGCCCGTGCCGCAGATTGTCGCCGTCGAGCCGATAGGCCGGGCGGCCGGCGGCCACCAGCTGGCGCTCCAATTCCACGGCGATCGTGGACTTTCCGGAGCCGGACAGACCGGTCAGCCACACCGTCGCACCGGCGTGCGGGCGCTGGCCGCGCCCCACCGAGGAGCTGTGCCAGACCACGTCCTCGCGCACCACCTTCGGCGCCGCCGAGGCGTCCGGCGCCGACTCCGGCCCGGTGTCGCGGGCCAGGATCATCCCGGCGGCCACGGTCTGATCGGTGTCCTCGTCGATCAGGATGAAACTGCCGGTGCGGCGATTGTCGCGGTAGCTGTCGACCATCAGCGGACGCTGACCGCGCAGGGTGAGGCGGCCGATGTCGTTGAGCGCCAGGGCATTCGCGTCCGTGACACGGTGCAAGGTGTTGACGTCGAGCCGGTAGTCGAGGTCGTGGACCTGGACGCGGGTGGTCTGGGCGGCGGTGCGGATCGCATAGCGCGCACCGGGCCGCAGTTCGGTGGTCTCGGAGAACCAGCACACCATGGCGTCGACCTCATCGGCGATATGCGGCCGATTTCCCGGGCGGGCCAGCATATCTCCGCGCCCGACATCGACTTCGTCGTCGAGTTCCACCGAGACCGCCATCCCGGTGAACCCCTCGTCGACCTTCACCCCGCCCGGTCCCCAGATCCGCGCGACCCGCGACGAACGCCCGGACGGCAACACGACCACCTCGTCGCCGGGTTTGAAGATGCCGCCGGCGATGGTCCCGGCGTAGGTGCGATGGCCGGCCCCGCTGGTGCCGGCATCGGCGTGCGGGCGGATCACGTACTGCACCGGCAGCCGCGCGTCGATCAGATTGCGGTCCGAGGCGATATGCACCTGTTCGAGGTGGCTCAGCAGCGGCGGGCCCGCATACCACGGGGTGTGCGCGGAGTCGGTGACCACGTTGTCGCCGTGCAGCGCCGACACCGGCACGAAACTCAGATCGCCGACGGTCAGTTTCGCCGCGAAATCGGCGAATTCCTCGCGGATCTCGTCGAATCGCGCGGCCGACCAGTCCACCAGATCCATCTTGTTCACGCACACCACCAGGTGCGGCACCCCGAGCAGCGAGGCCAGGAACGCGTGCCGGCGGGTCTGCTCGACCACGCCCTTGCGCGCGTCGACCAGGATCAACGCCAGATCCGCCGTGGAGGCGCCGGTCACCATATTCCGCGTGTACTGCACGTGGCCCGGGGTGTCGGCGATGATGAACTTGCGGCGCGGCGTGGTGAAGTAGCGGTAGGCCACGTCGATGGTGATGCCTTGTTCCCGCTCGGCGCGCAGGCCGTCGGTCACCAGCGCCAGATCCGTTGCGGCGTCGCCGCGTTGGGCACTGGCCCGTTCGATGGCGGCCAGCTGATCGGAGAACAGGCTCTTGGAGTCGTAGAGCAGGCGGCCGATGAGGGTGGACTTGCCGTCGTCGACGCTGCCGGCTGTCGCGAGACGTAACAGATTGCGGCTCATCAGAAGTAGCCCTCCCGCTTGCGGTCTTCCATCCCGGATTCGGAGATGCGGTCGTCGGCGCGGGTGGCGCCACGTTCGGTGAGCCGGGTGATCGCGGTTTCGGCGATCACGGCCGCCGGATTGTCGGCCTCGCTCTCGATACATCCGGTGCAGGTGGCGTCACCGACGGTGCGGAACCGCACCGTCGTCTCGAACACCGGTTCGTCCGGGCCGGGGGTCAGGAAAGGATTGGCGGCCAGCAGCATTCCGTCGCGGCGGAAGACCGGGCGGCGGTGCGCGTAGTACAGCGGCGGCAGTTCCACCGCTTCGCGGTCGATGTACTCCCAGATGTCGAGTTCGGTCCAGTTCGACAGCGGGAACACCCGGATGTGCTGGCCCGCACGGTGTTTGCCGTTGTAGAGGTTCCACACCTCCGGGCGCTGCGCCCGCGGCTCCCACGCGCCGAATTCGTCGCGGAAACTGAACACCCGCTCCTTGGCGCGCGCCTTCTCCTCGTCGCGGCGCGCCCCGCCGAATACGGCGTCGAAGCGATGTTCGCCGATCGCGCGCAGCAATGTGGTGGTCTGCAACCGATTCCGGCTCTCCCCCGGGCGTTCGGTGACCCGCCCGGCGTCGATATCGTCCTGTACCCGCGCCACCAGCAGCCGCGCGCCGAGCCTGGCCGCCGTGCGATCGCGGAACTCGATCACCTCGTCGAAGTTGTGCCCGGTATCGACGTGCAGCAGCGCGAACGGCAGCGCCGCCGGCCAGAACGCCTTGCGGGCCAGCTCCAGCATCACCGCCGAATCCTTACCGCCGGAGAACAGCAGCACCGGTCGTTCGAAGGTGGCCGCCACCTCCCGGAAGATGTGCACCGATTCGGCCTCGAGGGCCGACAGATGCGACAGCTCGTATCCCGTCCGCATCACATTCGCCTTGTCCGCATCGCTCGCATCGCTTCCCCGGATCCGAAATCTCGACCACTTCGGAGTTGCGTTGTCGAATATTCGACGCTATTGTTCGATATTGTGACACCGACGATAAGCGGACAGCTGCGCGTCGGTCAAGTGGCTGTCGACGACGGCGCATGTTCGTAGCCGCCATACCGGGTGCGAAGTCGCTGCATCGTCCTGAGCCGCGCCTCCGATTCGGCGCACGTAGATCCGACGGCCCGAGAGCCGACCAGCGCCTCGAAGTCCGGTCCTCCACCGCGCCGAAGCCGGGCCTCGCCGACCATTCAGCGCTCCGGACCGGGAAGCCGGCCCGCCTCGCACCGGTACGGTGAGCGGCGGCGCGGACCGGGGTGACTTGTCACCGCATCCATCGACCAGAAAGGGCGCGATGTCCGAGAGCACCGAGGTCACTCCTACCGCCTCCGCGGGATCACCACCCACGCATCGCGTGGTGCGGGTAATCGACCTGCTGTCGCGCCGGCCCGCCGAGCACTTGTCGCTGGCGCGGATTGTGCGCGAGACCGGACTCTCGAGGGCGACGGCACATGCGGTGCTGACCCAGCTCACTACCGACGGCTGGACGGTGCGCGATCTCGACGGCAATTACGGGCTCGGGATGGGGCTGCTCGCCGTCGCACGCCGTGCGGAGGCGGCCTTCCCGCTGCGCCGCCTGGCTGCCGACCTGCTGCGGGAATTCGTTGCCGAACAGGGCTTTCCGGTTTTCCTGGCCGAGCGCGACGACGGTTCGATCATCATCACCGAGGTCGCCGGCACCCCGTCGGTCCCGTGGATCCGGCAGGGCCGCCGCCTGCCCCTGGCACCGCCGGTGGCCCGTGAATTCATCGCCTGGGCACCGGCTTCCGAACGCACCGCCTGGATCGCCCACGCCGACCCCGCCCATCGCGAACGCCTGCTCGCGGTCCTCGACGCCGTGCGCGACCGCGGTTACTCCGTCGAGCGTCTCGCGGACGAATCCGCTCCCGTACTCGAAGCCCTTGCCGCCCTGCGCAATTCCCCGGTCACCGATCCACTCCGCAACCGCCTGGGCAGCATGATCACCGACCTGATCACCATCGACTACCTCCCCGACGAACTCGGCGCCGAGAACGCCGTAGTCACCGTCGCCGCCCCCATCTTCGCCGGCGACGGCGTCATCGCCGCCGTAGTCGCCTGCCCCGACACCCGCCTCTCCGCCCAGCGCCTCACCGCCCTCGGCGCAGCGATCACCGCCACCGCAGAAAGGATCACCCGAACCACCACCGGCACCTGACCGATCGGCATGCTCTGCCCCCACACAGATGCGCCCGCCAACCGAGCGAAGGCAACGGCAATCATCTCCTCATCGAGGGTCCGAGCGCATCGACGCGGGAGCAACTACGGTCGGGATGTGCCGACCACAACCTTCCCACGCCGTTCCAACCACAACCGCCGTACCGTTCTGTCCCTGCGGATTTCGATCGCCGCACTCGCACTGACCGCAGTTTTGTCCGGCTGCGATTCCGAAACCGCCACGCCCGCAACGTCTACCACCGGTGCGGCCACGTCGGCCGCCACCGCAGCCACGTCCGGCACACCGAATGCCGCCAACCCGGCACAGCCCACCGGCACGACCACATCCCCCGCGGCCGGCACGGTCAGCGTCCCGGATGTCCGCGGCGACCGCCCGGCCCTCGCCGACCAACTCCTCACCGCCGCGGGCCTGCACGCACACATCACCGGCGGCACCAGCCGCGGCCCGGGCGGCGGCCAATGCGTGATCACCACTCAGAATCCCGATGCGGGCGTCTCGGTCCCCACCGGCGCCACCATCGAGCTCACCACCGGCGAGGTCGGCGGCGGCCAGTGCTGAAATCGGCTACCGCCGCGCGATTTTCGGTTGTCACGGGCCCCGCGGTCGACCGATGATGGCGTCCACGATCGAACAGCGGCGGGAGTGGCAGTGGGTGTATGGGGCGGCGTCTGCGCCTTCGACGAGCAGAGATTTCGCGATGTCGTGATTCCCGCGCTGCGCGCAGGGCACGAACATCCCGTTGTCACCGGGGCATTGCAGCGCATGTACGCGCACGGCCGCGGAATGATCGACGACGGCGACCCCCTCGGCGAACCCATGCCGTGCCGGTTCGAAGGATTGGCCGCGGTAGTGGCCCACCTCGACGAGTCGTTCGCCACCGGCGACCTGGGGCGCGACTTTCGGGTCGTCGGCGGCACACTGACCGAGCCGGGCCGCCGCCCGGGCGAGCCGGGCTGGGGGTATTGGGAACTGGTTGAACTGGTGGAGTGGGTCGTCACCGGCGAGGCCGTGCGGGCCTGGGGACATCTGGGGTTGAGGGTGCCATCCCCGTGGTCGATCTTCCCGTCGCTACTTCTGCGGCACGACTCACGTCCGGAACCGGACAGCGAAGTGTTCCGGGTACAAGAGCTTCTCGTGCGGCTGGACACGCACTCGGGCTACTGGGTGCACGGCGGTGGCGGCTTCGGGGAAGGTGTCGGCGGCTGGTTGAACGCGCCGCAGACGCACGAACTCGCGACGCTGCTACCGCGTCACGACCCGGATGCGGATCGGCAGTCGCAACGGGAATCGTTCTGGACGGTGGTGGACTGGGCCGTCGAACGCGATCTCGGTCTGCTGTGGGGACGCGATCTCGAATTGTTCTACTCCGACGAACCAGCGGCGATGTTCGACGAAGGAGCGACACCGGCGGATCGACTGGCCTGATCCCGACCCGGCCGGCGTCGTGACACCCGACGGCCCTACCCGCGCAGGCGGTAGCTCAGCCCCGGATCGGAGGCCACATACTCCGCCCACGTGCGCGTGCCGTCGGCATGGTCGGGGCAGGTGTTGTCACCGGCGCGGAAAGCGCGGGCGATCGTGCCGGGTAGCGGGAGCGGCACCGTGCGGTGCGGGCGGCCGTGGTGTTGCTGCCAGATCTTCGCCAGTTCTTTCAGGGTGAGCACCTGTGGGCCGCCGAAATCGTCCGCGTGGGTGCGTGGTTCGCCTTCTACCAGGTCGGTGAGGCGGGTGGCCACATCTTCGGTGGCGACCGGCTGAAAGCGGAAATCCAAGGGCAGCGGCGCGATCGGGAGCTTCTGCACCGCGGACAGGACCGCGGCGATGAGGTCGTGGAATTGGGTGGCGCGCTGAATCGTGTGCGGCACACCGCTGTCGGCGATCAGTTGTTCGCAGGCGAGTTTGTTGCGGTAGTAGCCGAAAGGGATGCGGTCGATGCCGACGATCGACACATAGAGCAGATGCCGCGCTTCCCCGGCGGCCGCGAGCAGGTTCCGCGTCTGCTCGATGTCGGGTTTACCGAACCGCCGGAAATCCGAAGCCGCGTGCACGATCGACTCCGCGCCCTCGGCAGCGTCGCGCACCCCGGCACCGGTCGTCAGATCCCCCACATGCGTCCCCGCACCCGGGCGCCGCGACAGCACCCGCACGTCGTGCCCGCGTTCCCGCAGCCGATCCACGACATGCCGCCCGAGCGCTCCCGTCCCACCGGTCACCAGCACTGTGCTCATGCCCCTACCCAACCCCGCACCCGGAGTCCGGGCAAGCACCCGATAGCCGATGTCACATCCGAATCACCACACCCGCCCGCCACCATCGGACCGCCGCACGAGACGGTAAGTGTCTGCAGATCCGGTGATGGTGAATCAATCGTGCAAACCTCGCCGAATTCGGCGGTTTTCCGCATCTCCTGTGGCGGTTTGCACGAAAAGTTCAGGGTACGTCCGCCGCGCCGTATCGGCGGACACGCCGTCCGAACCACACTGCGCGGGAACCGATTCCACTTGCACCGCGTCGAAGTATCCGGGGGTGCCGAATGCCGAGACCGGTGGCGGCCGATCCCGATCGGCATCGGATTCAGTCGCAAGGACGGACATATGATTGCTCGGCGTTCGGATATAGCCACATACATCGTGGTGGCGTACGCACTCGCGTGGGTGCTCGCGTCGATTCCCTGGATCGACGGGAAGGGGCTGGAATCGGTCCCGTGGCTGAACGATGGAGCGGCCCTCATGATGTTCGCCCCGACAGTGGCCGTTCTCGTCGCACGGTCGAGGATGCGGCAGCCTGTGCTCGCGCGCCCCGCCGCACCGGGCGTCCCGGCGGCTCCCGGCTTCGCCGCCGACGTCGGCCTCGGCCTCGGCCCGGCACCTGCCCGCACCGCTCGGTTGATCGTCGCCGCCTGGCTCGGCACGCAAATGGTCGCGTGGATCGCCTACGAGATCAGCGCGGCGCTCGGCTGGTTCCATTTCGATCTGGGCAAGTTCGACACCTCGACGGTGGTCGCAATACTGTTCGAGACACTGACGACGTCCGTCATCGCGACGCTGCCGAACGCGCTCGGCGAGGAGATCGGCTGGCGCGGTTGGCTGCTGCCACAATTGATCTCCCGCTACGGCACCCCGGTGGCGCTGATCGCGACCGGGGTCGTCTGGGCCCTCTGGCACGCCCCGCTGACACTGCTCGGTTACGGCTTCACCGATATCGGCGCCTGGTCGGCATTGGCCTACATCCCGTTCGCCATCTGCTTCGGCGCCGTCCTCGGCTGGCTGCGGCTGCGGTCGGCCAGCGTGTGGCCCGCCGCGGTCGCGCACGCGTCGTGGAACAGCGGAGCGTTGATCTTCGGCGCCCTGCAGTCGGCCGACTCGAGCGAGCACGCGCACACACTATTGGGCGGTTCCGGCCTCCCCGGGTGGATCCTGTGGGCGGCCGTCGCGGCCGCGTTGTTCGCCTTCGCGCCGGTGGCGAAAACCCCCGCACCTGCACTGCAAACTTCGGTGCAGACGTAGCGCCGCTACTGTGGTTAGCTTTGAGGCCATGAGTACCACGCTCGCTGCTCTGCCGGAGGAATATCTGCCCCGCGACACCGCGGATGTCGTTCGCACAGTGCGGGATTCACGACCGCAACCGCTGACCGTGCGCGGCGGCGACCACAGCAGCGAGCAGCTCGACGACGAACCGGCCCCGCCCGACCGTCGCATCGTGATGTCGCTGCGCCGGATGAACCGGGTGCAGGCGGTGGACGCCGATGCGCGGCTGGTGCGCGTGCAGGCCGGCGCGCGGCTGTCCGATATCGATCGCACCCTGGCCGCACACGGCCTGGGCCTGCCGATCGTCGGCGACCACCGCGAGATCACGGCCGGCGGTTTCGCCGCCGTCGGCGGACTCAGCGCGGCCTCGCACCGCTACGGCATGTTCAGCGACAACGTGGTCGCCCTCGAATACGTGGACCCCGAGGGCAGGTTCGGCACCTGCGGGCGCACCCATCATGCCGAGCGATTCCACCGCATCCTCGGCGGGGCCGGGCGCACCGGCATCATCACGGCGCTGACGCTGCAAGCCATCGAGGTCGACAAGGACCACACCTGGCTCACCTCCGACGCGCACCGCTTCCTCGACTTCGACACCTTCGTCGAACATTCGCACGCCGAGATCACCCGCCCTGGCGATGCCCTGCTGCAGGTCGGCCGCTGGGTCGACACCGCGCCGCTGCGCGTCTCGCGTCCGGTGGGCACCGGGAACATCCAGCTCGGCACGGTCCGCTTCGGCCAGTGGTCGAGTCTGCACCCCACCACCGCCACCCCCTCGCTGCGGGCCCGCCGCGAACTGGGTGCGCGGGCGCGAAAGTCGTTGGGCGCCATCGCCTCGGCCGCAGGTGGCCGCGCCGGTATGCCGGTGCGCAACGCCGCCGCCGGTGCGCTGATGTTCGCCCCCAAGGTCCTCACGCTGCGCGACGCCGAATATCTCGCCGACACCGTGATCAGCTCCTCCGAGCGCGGCCCGGCCTACCGGGTGGCGGTCTTCGCGCCCCTGAGCAGCTACAGCACCGTCTTCCACCGCCTGCACGACCTGTTCGCCGAGCATCGCGAGCGCAGCGGCGCCATCACGGTCATCTCCGCCATGACCTACGGCGTGCGGTCCCCGTATCTGCACGAATCCGCCGGCGAGGACCACGGCTTCATCACCTTCACCTGCCGCCTGCGCCCCACCGGCACCTACTCGGGCCGCTCCGGCGCCCCGGAACTGTTGCGCGACATCACCTCCGGCATCGACGACATCTGCCGCTCCGAACGCGCCCGCCGCTACCACACCCCCGACTGACCCCACTGCGAAGACCGAACGCCCCGGCAGACATGTCGGGGCGTTCGGCTTTTCCGGCGATATCCCTTCTCGGCGATATCTCGGAAAAGGCCCATCAACGACGAAGCGCCCCGGCCGAAGCCGGGGCGCTCGCGCGTCGGATGCTCAGTGCTTCTCGGGACCCACGTGGTACTCGAACACCAGACCGGCGACCGAGGCCAGGATGCAGAGCACGCCCAGGCCGATCAGCCAGTACTGGAAGAACGCGAAGCCGAGCGCGGTGACCGAGGCGGAACCGGCCAGCAGGATGGGCCAGAAGCTGCCGGGCGAGAAGAAGCCCAGGTCGCCGGCACCGTCGACGATTTCGGCCTCTTCGTAGTCCTCGGGGCGCAGGTCCAACCGGCGCGCCACGAAGCGGAAGTAGGTGCCGACGATCAGCGTCAGTCCGGCGGTCAGCACGATAGCGGTGGTACCCGCCCACTCGACGCCGGTGCGGGACTGGCCGGTGAAGAATCCGTAGACGACCGCCACGATGATGAAGAACACCGTGAGCAGCTCGAAGATGCGTGCTTCGACCTTCATGTCTGTTCAGTACCCTTCTTACTTGCTCTCGGCCTGGCTGGCTTCACGCGCGGTGCGACGGGTGTCGAACGGGTGCGTGGTGGTCGCGACCGGCGACTCGCCGATGCTCGACAGGGCCTCGGCATTGGTCTTACCCGCTTCGCGGGCGGCGATGTACTTGTCGAACTTGTCCGGCGTCACGGCACGCACTTCGAAGTTCATCATCGAGTGGAAAGTACCGCACATCTCCGCGCAGCGGCCGACGAAAGCACCCTCGTGCTCGATCTTGGTGATCTGGAAGGTGTTGTCGGAGTGGTTTTCCTTCGGGTTCGGCATCACGTCGCGCTTGAACAGGAACTCCGGCACCCAGAAGGAGTGGATGACGTCGGCGGCGGCCAGCTGGAATTCCACGACCTTGTTGGTCGGCAGCACCAGCACCGGGATCTCGTTGGACGAGCCGATGGTCTCGACCTTGTCGTAGTGCAGGTAGGAGATGTCGTTGGCGGGCAGGCCGTGCACCGGACCCGGCTGCGGGTGGCCGTCGGCGGTGCGCTCCTTGTACTCGGCCTGGATCCGCTCGTTCAGCGCCTGACGAGTCTGGTCGACACCGTCGTAGACCTGGCCGTTCTGACCGACGACCTTCTGGTAACCGAACTTCCAGTTCCACTGGAACGCGGTCACGTCGACGACCACATCCGGGTTCGAGGTCTTCTCGTGCACGTAGTTCTGCACGACCACGGTGAAGTAGAACAGCACCGCGATGATCACGAACGGAATCGCCGTGTAGGTCAGCTCCAGCGGCACGTTGTACCCGGTCTGCCGCGGGAACTCCGGGGAGGTCTTCTTCTTGCGGTGGAAGGTCACGGTCCAGAAGGTCAGACCCCAGACCAGCACACCCATCGCCAGGGCGGCGACGACCGACCACGTCCACAGTTCCCGCATCCGGGTCGCCTGCGGGGTCACACCCGAGGGCCAGCCGAACCGAAGCACGGGATTGTCGATCGAGCAGCCCGAGACGAGCATCACGGTGATCCCCATGGACACCGCCAGCCCGGCCCGCCGAAGGATGCGGCCCCGCCGTACCCGGGCGGGTCGTGCCCCTATCGCTTCGCTCGCCTTGTGCGCCACGCTCAACGCCTTCCTGGTCGTCCATCCGACACGGCGCCACCCGGATGCCGGGCGGCGCGTTTTCAGCACGTTCGGGAGCCTTTCGCGAGCCGCACCGAACGCACGGCCGACCACGAGAGTTCCCGAGTACTACGCAGCGTAGACCAAACCGCCTCCCGCGTTGTGCCCGGGTCGCTTTCGACACACCGGCCACCGGGTGCGATCCCCGCCGATCGGTTGCGCCGCCCGCGCGCGCGGGCGCGAAATCCCAGGCGAGCGCGACCGCCGCCCAGCGAGGCGACGAGCCGGGCCGCGGTGCGGCATACTCGGGGACTGGTTTCGAATGTTCTCCGCGTACCCGATCCGGAAACGAGGTTCTCGACGCAGTGTGTGGACTGCTGGGATTTCTGACCGCCGATGTGGCCACCGACTCCGTCGTACAGCAGGTGTACGACGCCTTGCAGTGCGGGCGCCATCGCGGCCCGGACGAGCGCGGCACCTGGCACGACGAACACATCATCCTGGGCTTCAACCGCCTCTCGATCATCGACATCGAGCACTCGCATCAGCCGCTGCGCTGGGGCCCGCCGGAGAATCCGCAGCGTTATGCGCTGGCGTTCAACGGTGAGATCTACAACTACCTGGAGTTGCGCGCGCAGCTGAGCGACGAATTCGGGGCGCGGTTCGCCACCGAGGGCGACGGTGAGGCGATCGTCGCGGCCTATCACCACTGGGGCACCGCGGCATTCTCCAAGCTGCGCGGCATGTTCGCCTTCGCCATCTGGGACACCGAAACCCAGGAGCTGGTGCTGGCCCGCGACCCGTTCGGCATCAAGCCGCTGTTCCTGGCCACCGGCCCGGGCGGCACCGCCTACGCCAGCGAGAAGAAGAGCCTGCTGGAATTGCTGCCCGCGCTGAATCTGTCGGACGCGCTGGATCCGCGCGCGCTCGAGCACTACACGGTGCTGCAGTACGTGCCGGAGCCGGAGTCGCTGCACGCGAACATTCGCCGCCTGGAATCGGGCTGCTACGCCACGCTGCGTCCCGGCGCCGCGCCGGAAGTGACCCGCTACTTCGAGCCGAACTTCCGGGTACGCCCGTTCGCGGCCGGCTCGGAGGAGGCCCGCTACCGCGAGATCGCGGCGGTGCTCGAGGATTCGGTCGCCAAGCACATGCGCGCGGACGTCACCGTCGGCGCCTTCCTGTCCGGTGGCATCGACTCCACCGCGATCGCGGCGCTGGCGATCCGGCACAACCCGAATCTGCTCACCTTCACCTCGGCGTTCGAGCGAGAGGGGTATTCGGAGGCCGACGTGGCGGCCGAGACCGCGGAGGCGATCGGCGCGAAGCATTTCATCCGCACCGTGAGTCCCGAGGAGTTCGCCGGCGCGATCCCCGAGATCGTCTGGTACCTCGACGATCCGGTGGCCGATCCGGCGCTGGTGCCGCTGTATTTCGTGGCGCAGGAGGCCCGCAAGCACGTCAAGGTGGTGCTCTCCGGTGAGGGTTCCGACGAGTTGTTCGGCGGCTACACGATCTATCGGGAACCGTTGTCGCTCAAGCCCTTCGAATACCTGCCGAAGGGTGTGCGGCGACTGGCCGGCAAGCTCTCGGACCGGATTCCGGACGGAACGCGCGGCAAGAGCCTGCTGCATCGCGGTTCGCTGCCGCTCGAGCAGCGCTATTACGGCAACGCCCGCAGCTTCAACGACGCCCAGTTGCGGTCGGTGCTGCGCGAATTCCGTCCGGAATGGACGCACCAGGATGTGACTGCCCCGATCTACGCGCGCTCACGCGGCTGGGATCCGGTGGCGCGCATGCAGCATCTGGACCTGTTCACCTGGTTGCGCGGCGACATCCTGGTCAAGGCCGACAAGATGACCATGGCCAATTCGCTGGAGCTGCGGGTGCCGTTCCTGGACCCCGAGGTGTTCGCGGTCGCCGAGCAGATCCCGTATCAGCAGAAGATCACCAAGGAGACCACCAAGTACGCGCTGCGTCGCGCACTCGAGACGATCGTCCCGCCGCATGTGCTGCACCGGCCGAAGCTGGGCTTCCCGGTGCCGCTGCGGCACTGGCTGCGCGGCCCGGAGCTCTACGACTGGGCCGCCACCCAGATCGCGGAATCGCAGACCGACCATCTGCTGGACAAGTCCGCGATCAAGGCGATGCTCGAGGCACACCGCGCCGGCAACGGCGACCACAGCCGTCGCCTGTGGACGCTGCTGGTGTTCATGATCTGGCACGGCATCTTCGTCGAGAACCGGATCAAGCCCGATATTCAGGAGCCCACCTACCCCGTGCGGCTCTAGCCGTTACCGCGAGGCGGCGTCGCACCGCGGCCGATCACGGCCCGGCGGTGCGGCGCTCGCCCCATCGATTCCTTTCGTACGCGCGCATAGACGTCACGTCATCTTTTCGACGCTCTTGAACGTGCCGTTAAATAGCGGTACATTGAATGGCGTCAAGCAAGTTGAGCGGCTCGGCTCGAGCCGTGGACGGATATGACCGAGACACGTACATAAGGAATTCCGATGGTTCGAAACGAACTGCCCTCGAAGATCCGCACCCGCATGTCCCGCACGGTGATCGCGGTCGCCATCGCGGCGGCCCCGATCGTGGCGGCCGCCGGCCCCGCTCTCGCCGAACCGGCGGTAGCCCCGGCCCAGTCCCAGGAAGTCCAGGCAACCGGAACCGACATCCAGTTCGTCCACGGCTGGGGTCATCACGGCTGGGGCCATCACGGCGGCTGGGGAATGCCCGGCTGGGGTGTGCCGGGCGGAGGCTACGGCGGCTTCTATCCCGGGTGGTACAGCCCGTGGACCGGCGGCTACGGGTATGGCTACGGCTACGGCTACTCGCCGTTCTCGAGCGGCAGCGCCGCCTGAGCCGGTATCAGACGGCTCGATCGCAACCGGCACGCGGCTTACCCTCGTAAGCATGTGCCGAAATATCACCGCGCTGCGCGGCTTGGACCCCGCGGCGACACCCGAGGAAATCGACGCGGCCGCGCTGCAGTACGTCCGCAAGGTGGGTGGTCTGAGCAGCATCTCCGAGGCCACCCGCCCGGCGGTCGAGGAGGCCGTCGCCGAGATCGCGGCGGCGACCACCCGGCTGCTGGCAGCGCTGCCCGAGCGCAAGGCCCCGCCGAAGTCGGTTCCGCCGCTGCGGCGCCCGGAAGTGCAAGCCCGCATCGCCGCTCGCGCCTGAGCAGGGTGGCGATCTATCCCTTCGCCACGACCCGGACCGTCGACAGACTGGTATCCGTGACATCGGGCAGTCGCATGCCGGCGGCGAGACCGCTGTGCAGATAGTCGAGTACCGCCGTACTCAGCACATCTCCCGGAACCACATCCGGCGCACCCGGCGGATACGGGGAGATGATCTCCGCGGCGATCCGCCCGGCCGCGCCGCCGGTCGGTATCTGCTCGGCCGGGGCGAAGAACGCATCTCGCGGTCGCATGGCGGTCTCCGGTTCCAGACACTCCGGGCTCGGTAACTCGACGGGCGGCGCGGCCGGTAATTCGGGGGCGGCGGCGGTCACCGCGGTGAGAGCGTCGAGGAAGGCGTCCGCGGTCCGCGCGTCGTCGGCACAGGTGAACTGCGCGACGATCCGGCGGTGATCGGCCACCCCGACCGCGATGTGCCGCTGCCGGTAGAGCCAGTCCGCGGCCTGATACCCATCGATGCCGAGCCCGGTGACGTCGATGGTGATCTTGAACGGATCGACCGCTGCCGCTAGACCCGGGCCGACGAGATCGTCGTCGCTGACCGATAGTGCACGGCTAACCACCGATCCGGCCGCCAAACTGCGCGGCACGGGACGCTTCGGCTCGTGATTCACCCGGCGTTCGCCGTGGCGTGGGGTTTTCTGAACCCGCGCACGGTTGGGTGGAGGGATGGACGAGCAGGATGCGTCGGAGCCGGTATCGGAGCAGGCGGGTAGCGCCGGGGCGGGGGCGGGTCCTGGTTCGACGCCGGGCGGCGGTACGCACGGAGATGACACCGCCGGGCCGGACGCCGCTGCTCGAGTAGGAGGACCGGAGAGTGGCGGCGCTCGCCCCGACCGATCGCGCGGGGTGAGCCGGCGGTGGCTGTTCGGCGCGTCGGGGGCGGCGGCGATCGCCGGGCTGGCCGTGGGCGCGGGGACGACGGCGGCATTGCGCGGCGACGGATCGTCGACCGGCAGCGGCGGGCGATTCTGGCCGCTGTCGCCGGAACTGGCGATCGGGCCGGCCCGGGTGGCGGCACCACCGGTCACGGGGTTGCACCTGCAGTTCGGCGCAGACGCCGCGCGCGAGGCCGTGGTGAGCTGGCAGAGTCCAGGTTCGGTGCGCAATCCGGTGGTGCGATTCGGCACGGCGACAACGGGTTTCGGCGCGACCGCGCAGGCACAGACCCGGGTCTACCGGGACGCCGCCTCGGGCACGGAGGTGTATGCCCATCACGCGGTGCTGACCGGGCTCACGCCGGACACCGACTACATCTACGCGGCCGGACACGACGGCGCCACACCGGAATTGGGCACTCATCGCACCGCACCCGCGGGCCGGGCCGCGTTCCGCTTCACCAGTTTCGGCGATCAGGGCACCCCGACGCTCGGCAAACTGGACAACGGCCGCTACGTCAACGACAACCTCGGCTCCCCCGTCGCCGGAGATGTCACCGCGGGGATCGAACATCTCGCCCCGCTGTTCAATCTCGTCAACGGCGACCTGTGCTACGCCAATCTCGCCACCGACCGGATCCGCACCTGGAACGACTGGTGGGCCAACAATTCTCGCTCGGCTCGCCACCGACCGTGGATGCCGGCGCCCGGCAATCACGAGAACGAACGCGGCAACGGTCCGATCGGTTACGAGGCGTTCCAAACGTATTTCACCGTGCCCGACAGCGGGGCCGAGGATCTCGCGCGCGGGCTCTGGTACGCCTTCACGGTCGGCGCGGTCCGGGTGATCGCGGTGGCCAACGACGACATCTGCCTGCAGGACGGCGGCAACTCCTACGTGCACGGCTACTCGGGCGGCGCCCAGAAGCGCTGGCTCGACAAGGAATTGGCCGCCGCCCGGGCGGACCGCGCCATCGACTGGATCGTCGTGTTCATGCACCAGACCGCGATCTCCTCGGCCGACAAGGCCAACGGCGCCGATCTGGGGATCCGCCAGGAGTGGCTGCCGCTGTTCGACCGCTACCAGGTCGATCTGGTGCTGTGCGGTCACGAACACCATTACGAGCGTTCACATCCCGTCCGCGGCGTCCTCGGCAGCGACACCCTCACTCCGAAACCGGTCCCGGAGGCGGTCACACCCGCCACCGCGACCGCACCCGAAATCATCGACACCTCCAAGGGCACAGTGCATCTCGTGATCGGCGGCGGTGGTACCTCCGCCCCCTCGAACGGGCTGTTCTTCCCCGGACAGCAGTGCCGGGTGATCACCGGTGTCGGCGCCGTCGACCCCGGCACGGGTAAGAAGGCGCCGATCTACGTGATGGAGCAAGCACCCTGGTCCGCCTTCAAAGACCCCGAACACCCATACGGTTTCTGCGCTTTCGACGTGAACCCCGGCTCCCCCGGCGGCCACACCACCATGACGGCCACCTACTACGCGGTCACCGACACGCTGAAACCGGTGGACTCCTTCATCCTCACCCGCCCCCGCTCCGACAGCTGACCCACAGCACGACGATCGCGCGGCGGTCGCGTCGCCCTCGGCCACGAGAGCCGCTCGCCACCGTGAATCGTCCGTGCACGCAACCTATCCGCCGGGTCACGACGGCGCATCGCTCACGATCTCCGGCAACCGGTCCGCACCCCAGCTGCGGTGGATGTAGCCGACGACCCGATCCAGCTCCGGACGCGCCACCGCGGCCGGTTCGCCGCGTTCGAGCGGGTCGAAGTGGAAGATGTAGAGCCGCGAGGCGAATTGCTCGAACGGCAGCGATCCCTCACCGAACCGTTCCCCGTGCCCGGCCGTGCCGACGACCACGCCGTCGCCCCAGTCCTGGCCACTGTCGTTGTTCGGATTGTAGAAGTAGACCCGCATGGTGTCCTGCGGATCGAGGCTGACCCGCAGGATGGTGATCGCGTGCCAGCCGACGAACCGGGCGGCGCTGTCGGTCACCGCGATGCCGGCCGGCTGCGGGTGGATCAGCGGCTGATTGCCGTTGTAGAAGGGGTGGTAGCTGGCGTAGAAGTGCCGCAGGAATTCGTCGACGTCGATCAGCCGCCCGGTCTCGACGTCGACATTGATGCGGAATCCGCGCCCGGACCACCAGCCGTGGAATTCGGGGTTGATCCACCGATGCGGATCGCCCTCGCGCCCGGCGCAGCGCCGCCCCATTTCGGCGTAGATCCGATCGAGATGCGGGACGACCAGCAGCGATACCGGGTCCAGGTCCATCGGCAGCGAGGTCGCGACCCCGGCACCGGCCTCTTTCGAGGAGATCGGCTGTCCCTCGAAATGCATGACGATCTCGTCGTCGCGGGCCGCCCACGCCACGGTCTGCAACAGATAGTCGGGATCGTTGTAGGCCCACATCGACAGGGCGCGCGCCGACTGGCAGGTCGGGTTGTCGCCCTGGCCCACGCCGAGCGGCAGGCCCAGAATCGACAGCATCCCGGAAAGCAACCGCGCCCGTGCGTCCGGCACCGGCCCGAACACCTCGTGCAGCCGCTCCCGCGAGCGCGGCGATACCTGCAGCGCGAGTTGCCGCCACAGCGCGGGCGCGACCGGCGGTTGATACAGAATCCCCCGCTCCAGCAGCAGCGCGAGCCCGTAGATGCCCTGCGCGGTCTCGACGTGCACGGCCTCCTCGATCAGGTTGCGCACGAGTTCGTGGTAGCACAGCAGGCTGTCGCGCCCGGTGCTGGACAAGCCCAGCGCCTCACCGAGCAGATACTCCCCCTTGGTCAGCAGGAACCGCAGCAGGACCGCGTGATACGGCGACACCAGCCCGGTGTCGTGCATCGAGCGCGCGAAACCCGTTGCCTCGTACTGCAATGCGCTGTCGTCCATACCGTCCAGGCGCGTGCGGTAGACCTCGACACCCGGATCCTCCCGGCAGGCGTCGGTGGTGCCGTAGAGGCTGCTGATCAGCCGGTCCGCACCCAGCCCGGTGGCGCCGAGATCGATATCGGGATTGCTGCGGGCGACGGCGATCTGCGTGATCATCCGCTTCACCTGCTCGACCTGGATGGGTCGCTGGCGCAGAATCCGCCAGATCTCGTCGACGAGATGCTCGAGCACCTTCTCGTAGCCGATCTCCTCCACCAGGTGATGCAGCAGCTCCCGCGAGACCCGCGCCATCCTCCCCTGCTGTTCGCGTTCGGCCTCGCTGGGCGGGGTGAACAGCAGGCTCAGGTTCACCGCCAGCACCTGCGACAGATGCCCCAGCGCCTGCTCCGCGCTCACCGACGGATGCGTGAACTCGCCCTTGGCCACCGCCAGCAGGCGCAGATCGCTCACCGTCTCCAGCACTACCGTGTCGGCGTTGGCGCTGCGCAACGAGCCCACACTCAGCGCCGGAATGAGGATCTCCGGTTTCGCCCAGTCGGTGCCCAGGAACAGCCCGGCCGCCTCGAGACCGCTCGCCCGCGCCCGCACCGCCGCGCAGCCGCCGGGCAGCAGCAGCACCCGCCGCAGCGCACCCAGCACCCTGGACAGCTTCACCTGCTTACCGAAATCGCTGGTGGCGCCCAGAATTCGCGTGGCTTCGTCCAGCGTGGCGAGACGTCTGTCCAGAGTGTCGTCGTCGCTGCCGAGTGGAGTCAATCAGGATCCTCCCGTGATCCATTCCTGCCGAGAAGGATTCATACGTAGAAGTCGAGTTCTTCCTGTCGCTTCAGCAGGTCCCGCAGAGCGTACGGGTCTTCGCCGAAGAAGTACAGCAGACCCCAGTGATTGCCGAATGCGGTTCGCTTGGTGACCTTTTCCGCCAGCGGGGCGGTGAGTTCGTGGGTTTCGAAATACTCGTGATCCTCCGTCTCCTCCGGGATCGACAACCGGCTGACCACCCGCCGCCGCGGGTAGACGCCGAACGAACCGGCATGTCCTTTCGCATCCACTACTTCGCGAGGGAAGAACTCCACGATCTCCTCCTCGGTGGTCTTCGGATCGAATGCGAGCACCAGCGCGTGATAGGCGTTGAATCCGTATGCGCGTTCGAGCAATTCGAAAACCTTGAACCCGGGCGGGCGATAGGCGACCTCGCCGAAGTACATCTCACCGTCGCTGGTGACGAAATACTCCGGATGGACGAACCCGAATTCGATATCGAAGGTCTTGATCAGCTTTTCGACCTGCCGGGTGATCTCCGGCCGGTACTTTTCCAGTTCCGGGGTCGCGGGGACGAAGACGGAGTAGCCGAGCCGCACGTATTCGGAGATGTTGAGGAATCGGATCTTGCCGTCGTGGATCCACGCCTCGACCGCGAATTCCCAACCGTCCAAATGCGATTCCATCAGGACCGGGAACTCGTCGTCGGGGATGGCGTCGATCTCGTCGGGGGTGCGGATCACCCGGTGACCGAGGCAGCCGGCCTTGTCGAAGGCCTTGACATGGATCGGATCGTTCGGATCGCCGTCGAGTTTGAGCAGGGTCTGGTTGACGCGCTTGAGGAACCGGATGACGTCGTCACGCTCGTGTGCCTCCTCGAAGATGCCCACCCGGATACCGCCCAGTTGCGCGCGCCGCTTCATCAGCGATTTGTCGCGCAGCAGCATGGCCTGGCCGAGCAGCCGCGGATTGTCCAGCAGCACCGAGTTGATCGCACCCGCCCATTCCACGGTCTCCTCGAAGATCGGGATGGCGACGTCGACGCCCATCTCCTTCAGCGTCTCCGCGATTTCCATCGACCGGTCGTTGAGTCGCTCGAAATTCCAGCAGAGGTAGGGTATTTCGTTCTCGGTGCAATATTCCTCTGCCCACTCCGGGGCTACGACCACATAACGCCGATCGAATCGGTCCACCGCTTCGACCGCGTTCAGACTCCAACCCAGCAGGGCGACATAGCCTTTGTCCGGGTTCCTGCGCTTCGATTCACGGGATGAAATCGACAAACCTGCTCCCCTCTTCGACCTCGGTGCACCGTTCGTCGATCGCGAGGTCGTCTTATCGCGCGGTGGTCCTGCGCTCGATACCGGGGGCTGCGAATTCGGCGGGCTCCGGTATCGCCGCGCGTGCGCTCGGCATCGTCGACGGGCGGCAACAACGGCGATCCGCTCTATCACCGTCATTGCTCACGGATACCCCGATGTTTCATTCCCAAACAGGGGCAACGCCGTTGCGTTATTGACACACAATCATTTTCGCTGGTCGGGTCCTTCAGGGACGGAGAAAACGGTACGGCCGATCGGGCGGTCCGACGAACTCAGGACAGTGACAGCACCGCGGCGGTGACCGCGACGGTCACCTCGACGGCGGCGCCGAGCACATCACCGTTGAGCCCGCCGAAACGCCGCACACAATGCCACACCAGCAGGGCCGCACCCGCCAGCGCCACGGCGACCGCGACCGGCCCGAGCCAGGACTCGGGCGCGGCGAAAACACCGGCGACGAGCGCGGCGAGAGTCCAGACCGCCGGTGTCACCGCCGACTGCGTGCGCGCCACCAGCGCACCGAATCCGGCGCCGGGAGCGGAAGCGTATCCGCGGCAGGCGAGGACGACCGCAACCCGTCCGACGGCCACCGCGAGCCCGACCGCGAACCAGCGGCCGTGCTCGGCGAGAGCGGCGAACGACAGCGCCTGAACCCCGATGGCGAAGATCAACGCGGCCACCCCGAAGGGCCCCGCCCCGCCGCTCTTCATGATTTCCCGGGCACGCTCCGGCGGGCCGTAACTGCCCAGCCCGTCCGCGGTATCGGCCAGCCCGTCCAGATGCATTCCGCGGGTCGCCAGCCCCAGCGCACCGACGGTGATCAGCCCGGCCAGCGCGAAACCCGTTCCGGCACGGATCAGTACCCACAGCAACCCGGCGGCGCCGGCCCCCAGCACCGCCCCGACCACCGGTGCGGCCGCGATCGCTCCCGCCGCCGCCCTGCGGTCGACCGTCTCGGGTCCGCGCACCGGCAGCACCGTCAACCATGAGAGCGCGAGACGAGCCGCCGCGATCACGGCCGGAACCCCGATCCGGCGATGCCACAGCACGCACATCTCGATGCTGCGTGCCGTGCCGCCGACCGACCGCGACACCCGGCGCGCGGGTGATCGACGAGATACCCGATCCGGCCGGCCTTCCGCCGCGTGCTCAGGGGGCCGGCCGTGCGGGCCGGGCGATCCGGTCCGCGCCCCTCGTTCAGGACACGACTTCCGGTGCGGCCGAATCGGATTCGGCGGTGCTCACCCCCGCCTCACCGAAGGTCGACATCTCCGAGAGCGCGGCGACGGCCGCGCGCAGCAGCGGCAGCGCGCTCACCGCACCGGAGCCTTCACCGAGCCGCATGTTGAGCTCGACCAGCGGCTCCAGATCGAGCTTGGCGAGGGCCAGCGGGTGCGCCGGCTCGGTGGAGCGATGCCCCGCCACCCACCAGCGCTTCGCACCGGGAGCGAGCATTTCGGCGATGAGTGCGGCGGCGGTGACCACCACACCGTCGAGAATCACCGGCGTGCGCCGCGCGGCGGCCTGAGCGAGATAGCCAGCGGTGGCGGCGAAATCGGCGCCACCGGCGATCCGCAGCAACGCGAACGGGTCCTGGCGGTGCGGGCGCGCACGCCACATGGCGTCGCGGATCGCCGAGGCCTTGCGCATCCATCCGGCATCGTCGACGCCGGTGCCGCGGCCGATCGCCACCACCGGCTCGGTGTCGGTGAGCGTGGCGATGAGAACCGTTGCCGGTGTCGTGTTTCCGATCCCCATATCGCCGGCGATCAGCAGGTCGGCCCCGCTGTCGATCTCCTCGTCGGCGATCGCGCGGCCCGCCGCCAGCGCGGCGTACAGCTCGGCTTCGGTGAGGGCGTCCTCACGGTCGATGGCGCCGCTGGAGCGGCGAATCTTGTGTGCCGAGACCGACGGATCGGTGTCGGCGTCCACCGCGATGTCCACCACCCGCACGGTCGCGTCGGCGAGGCGGGCCAGCGCGTTCACCGCCGCCCCACCGGCCAGGAAGTTGGCGACCATCTGCGCGGTCACCTCGCTCGGATACGCCGACACGCCGTGTCGCGCCACACCGTGGTCGCCCGCGAACACCACGACCCGGGCACGCCGGAACTGATGCGGCGGGCACTCCCCCTGGCACGCCGCCACCCAATTGCCCAGCGTCTCCAACCGCCCGAGCGCCCCCGCCGGTTTGGTCAACTGCAACTGCCGCTGCTCGGCCTCGGTCCGCACCCGTGCGTCGGGCGCGGCGACCGGACCGAACGCCGGTGTGGTGCCGTCGAATTCGGCGAGGCCACGCGGGGTCGAACCCACCACCGAGCCGGCAGCGGTAGCTCCGGCGCCCGAGGCCGGCGTAGCGCCGCCGTCCGCATCGTGACCGGAGGACAACGCTTTCTCCGCCGCAGCGGAGTCGGCGAAACCGGACCCGTGGACCGGACGCTCCCGGCCCGCGGAATCAGCGCTGTCGGAAGCCGGAACTCGCTGCGCCGCGACATCTCCCAGCCCGGCGGCCGCGACCGCGGCGGAGGCCGCCGCGATCCCGCTTCCGGTCGAAGTACCGGCCCCCTTCAGCACGACCGGCACTCCGGCGACGACCAGCACGACCTCGTCGCACACCGCCGCGAGCCGCTGATTCAGCGTCCCGATCTCGTCCTGGAACAGTCGTCCCGACGTGGTCGCCGGAACCACACCCAGTCCCACCTCCGGGCTCACGATCAGCAAGCGGTCCGCATAGCCGGTCACCGCCGCGACCAGCGCGTCGATATCGGGGCCGACGGTTCCGCGCGGCGATTCCCAGGCCGCGCGCGCGTCGATGCGGGCGGTCAACCAGGTGCCGAGGTCGTCGATCAACGTCACCGGCGCCGAGTCACCGAGCACGGTGATCGGATCGCCCTCCACCACATGCCAGCTGCCGGGGCGCCGAACGCGATGGGCGGCAATACGATCGGCGAAGTCGGCGTCGGCGGGATCGGGAACCGCGGTCGCGACGTAGCGCACCGGTCCGCTGCGGCCGGCCACCTCCTCGGCATAGGCGGATTTCCCCGAGCGCGCCCCACCGAGCACCAGCGTCCGCAGCCCTCGGCCGCCCGCAGCATCGTTCACCACGTCAGCACGGTACCAATCGGCCCGTACCCCGACCGCCGCACACCCGAGGCGCTGCTTCTCCGAGCCCGAAGCCCCCGCAACGGCCGAGTCCGATCCGTCCGGCGCGGCTGTTCAGCACACTCGCGGCGGCCCTCGACCGGACGTACACAGCAACCGCCCCGCCGACCGGACATGCGGCCGCCCGCGCGGAGAACGATCGTGCGGTCCGGCGCCGGATCCCCGGAACTCAGACCGCGTCGCCGGGCGACACCCGCGGCTTCGGGGCGCGCATGCGGCGGATCTGGGAGGCACGGACGAAGGCGTACCAGCCCAGCGACCAGCTCGAGGTGGTGTCGTCGGGATAGCGCTCCTGCACCCGCTTGTTGATCAGGCGGCCGATCACGAAGCCCTCGGCGACCATGAAAAGCATCATCACGATCATCGCGAGGGTGACGTAGGCCTGCACCTGCGGGGTGAGGAACATGGTCAGGATCAGCACCAGCGCCAGCGGCATGAACAGTCCGACCAGATTGCGGCGGGCGTCGACCAGGTCCCGGACGTAGGCACGAACCGGGCCGCGGTCGCGCGGCAGCAGAAATTTGTCCTCACCGGCGAGCATCCGGGCGCGGCGATCGGCGGCGGCGGCCCGGCGTTCGGCCGAGGCGACCTTGCGTTCCTCGCGGTTGCCGCGGGTGGCCTTGCGCCTGGCCCGGGCCTCCTTGGCGGTCAGCGGCGCGGGCGCGACCGGCCCGCGGCGCCTGCCCTCGACATCGCGGCGCCTGGGCGTCGGACGCCCCTTGCCGGCGGTCGGTGAGGGCCGCTGCGCTGCCGTGGCCGTGTCGTCGTCGGTCGCGGCCGACGTGTCGTCGACGTGGTCGTCGGTGGTGCTGGCATCGCCACGGCGCAGGAACTTCACGCCGACCAGGCTATTGGATGGCATACCGGCCTGGAAATACGGTCTCCGCTGAGCCTGTGTGATCGGTCATACCGCCCATACCGGCAAACCGGCTCCGACCGGCCGGTCTGTACCCCGCGACACGCCCCGCGGGTGTGGTGATTCGCACGTCCGAGCGCCGTCCACCCGGCAATTCCGGGGCCGACGGGCCCACGCCGGCGCGCGCAGTGGCAAGATTGGAATAGCCACCCGCGACGTGGCGTTGACAGCTACCGAGCCGTGCGCTGTTCACGGAAACAACGTTCACGGGTAACGAGGGTCTGCGAGGAGACTTCATGACTGTGCAGAACGAGACCACCACCCACGGTGTGATCCTGACCGACGCCGCCGCGTCCAAGGCGAAGGCGCTGCTGGACCAGGAGGGCCGCGACGATCTGGCGCTGCGCATCGCGGTGCAGCCGGGCGGTTGCGCGGGTCTGCGGTACCAGCTGTTCTTCGACGATCGCATCCTCGACGGCGACCTGACCGCCGAGTTCGGCGGGGTCAAGCTGGCCGTCGACCGGATGAGCGCCCCCTATGTTCAGGGTGCGTCCATCGACTTCGTCGACACGATCGAGAAGCAGGGCTTCACGATCGACAACCCGAACGCCACCGGCTCCTGCGCCTGCGGCGACAGCTTCAACTGACGATCTGCTCCCGGCGCGGAATCTCTGCGGAGGTTCCGCGCCGTGTCGTGCACACGGTACGGTAAGGCTGATTCCGCCCTCGACAGACAAGGACCGGGCTTCGTGACCATCGCTGTGTCCGCTTCCATCGCGACCGACCATTTGATGCGTTTTCCGGGGAAATTCTCCGACGTCCTGCTTGCCGATCAGTTGCAGCACGTGTCGCTGAGTTTTCTGGTCGACGATCTGGTGATTCGCCGAGGCGGTGTCGGCGGCAACATCGCGTACGCGATGGGTCTGCTGAGGGGGAACCCGCTGCTGGTCGGCGCGGTCGGCCCCGACTTCGGTGAGTACCGCGACTGGCTCGAGCGCCACGGCGTGGACTGCTCGGCGGTGCGGATCTCCGAGACCGCGCACACCGCGCGCTTCGTCTGCACGACCGACGAGAGCATGGCGCAGATCGCGTCGTTCTATCCCGGCGCGATGAGCGAGGCCCGCGACATCTCGATCGCCGAGGTGGCCGAAAACCGTTCGCTGGACCTGGTTTTGGTGGGCGCCAACGATCCCGACGCGATGCTGCGCCACACCGAGGAGTGCCGCAAGCTCGGTATCCCGTTCGCCGCGGACCCCTCACAGCAGCTGGCCCGCCTCGACGGCGACCAGGCGCTCGCCCTGATCGACGGCGCCACATATCTTTTCACCAACGAGTACGAGTGGGGCCTGCTGCTGCAGAAGACCGGCCTGTCCCCCGAGGAGATCGGCCGCCGGGTCGGCATTCGCGTCACCACCCTCGGCGCCAAGGGCGCGCTGATCGTCGACGGTGACGGTGTCGAGGTGAATGTCGAAGTGGTGCCGGAACTTTCGCAGGTCGACCCGACCGGCGTCGGCGACGCATTCCGGGCCGGCTTCCTCACCGGGCATACCGCCGGACTCAGCCTGCAGCGCTCGGCCCAGCTGGGTTCGCTGACCGCGGTGCTGGTGCTGGAAACCGTGGGCACCCAGGAGTGGTCGCTCGACCGCGACGACGCGCTGCGACGGTTGCGCGGCGCGTACGGCCCGGAGGCCGCGGACGAACTCGGCGCGCTGCTGAGCTGAGCGCCGGCCCGAGAATCCGAGCCATCCGGCGGCCCGCGGCCGTGACGATTCACAACATTGCGTCAGGATGCGCGGAGTTCGCCGGCGAACAATAGGGTGTGCGTATGGGATCCGATCGTTTATATTTTCGTCAACTGCTGGCGGGCCGGGACTGGGCCGTCGGCGATCCGATTGCCACGCAGATGCGGAATTTCTCGTATTTGATCGGTGATCGCGAGTCCGGCGAATGTGTGGTGGTGGATCCCGCGTACGCGGCGGGTGATCTGGTCGATATCGCCGAGGCCGACGGCCTGCGGCTGACCGGTGTGCTGGCAACCCATCATCATCCCGACCACGTGGGCGGCACGATGATGGGCTTCACCCTGCGCGGGGTGAAGGAACTGCTCGAGCGGGTGCAGGTTCCGGTGCACGTGAACCACGAGGAACTGTCCTGGGTCGCCAATGTCACCGGTATCGCCCCGAGTGAGCTGACCGGGCACGACCACGGCGACACCCTCGCCGTCGGTGGCGTCGAGATCGAATTCCTGCACACCCCCGGCCACACGCCGGGCAGCCAGTGCTTCCTGTTCGAGGACCGGCTCGTCGCCGGTGACACCCTGTTCGTGGATGGCTGCGGCCGCACCGACTTCCCCGGCGGCGATTCCGACGCCATGTTCCGCAGCCTGCGCCACCTGGCCGAGCTGTCCGGCGACCCGGTCGTCTACCCCGGCCACTGGTACTCGGAAGAACCCAGCGCGGCCCTGTCGTCGGTGCGGGAGAACAACTACGTCATGCGCCCGACCACCCTCGAACAGTGGCATATGCTCATGCCCGGCTGAGCGACCGCCTCCAACCTCGAGCCCTTTCGCCTTGTGCGAGAGGGCTTTTCGCATTTTCTCGGCCGATTCACCACCCCGGCGAACTTTTGCCGACGGTGCGTTGGTATCTTACCAACGCACCGTCAGGAAGATGGTGCTGTCGCGCCGCCGGTCCGACCGGCGGCAGCCGTGAGGAGTGTTGTCATGTTCCTGGCACTGCGCGAACTGTGGTACGCGCGAGTGAGATTCGGCCTGATGGGCGGCGTGGTCGCGCTCATCTCGATCCTGACCGTGATGCTGTCCGGGCTGTCGTCCGGACTCGTCGACGACGGTGTCTCCGGCCTGCGCGCCCTGCCGGTCGACGCCTTCGCCTTCGCGCACGGCACGAAGACCGATTCGGCATTCACCCGCAGCACGATCGACACCGCACAGGTAGCGGCGTGGCGATCCCAGCCGGGCGTGGCCGATGCGGCCCCCTTCGGCAATACGCTGGTCAACGCCAAAACCGGCGGTGGGGTCGCGGTCGACTTCGCGCTGTTCGGCGTCGAACCGCAGTCGTTCCTGGCACCGGCGGCGGCGCAGGGCACAGGACTGGATCGGCCGGACGGCATCGTCGTGAGCGCGACCGCACTCGACAAGGGTGCGCGACTCGGCGACACCGTCGTCATCGATCGGCTCGGCACGACGCTGACGATCGTCGGTGTCACCGCCGGCAAACAGACCTTCGGCCACGTGGATGTCGCCTACGTGCCGCTGCACACCTGGCAGCAGATCCACGCCGGGGCGAAACCGGGTGAGCAGGTGCGAGAGCAGTCCTACCGGGAGGCCAGTGCCGTGGCGCTGCGCGCGCAGCCGGGTGCGAAACTCGACCTGACCGCCGGCGACGCGGCCGCGGACACGACCGCCATGACCCGCACCGCCTCCTACGACGCTTCCCCCGGATATACGGCGGAGATGGCGACCATGACGATGATCAAGGCGTTCCTCTACGCGATCTCGGCACTGGTGGTCGGCGCGTTCTTCCTGGTGTGGACCATCCAGCGCACGGGCGAACTGGCGGTGTTGCGGGCGATCGGCGCGCCGACGCGGTTCCTGCTCGTCGACGGACTCACCCAGGCCGTGGTGGTGCTGGTCGGCGCGACCGCCATCGGAGTGCTGATCGCCGTCGGCGGCAGCAGTTTCATCCACGGCATGCCGTTCACGCTCGAACCCGCAGCCGTCGCCACCGGAGCCGGCCTGCTGGTGTTGCTCGGCGTGCTGGGCGCGGCCGCCGCCATCGTGCGCGTCACCAGAATCGATCCCCTCACGGCCTTGGGAGCCAACCGATGAGCATCTTCACCACACGCAAAGGCGCTGCGACACAAGAGGATGCGCGCGCGGGCGACCTTTCCGACTCGAAGACGGGACTCGAACTCGACGGCGTAACCCTCACCCTCGGCGACGGCGCCGATACGGTGACCGCGCTGGACGACGTGCACCTGTCGGTCAACCCCGGGGAATTCGTCGCGATCATGGGACCCTCCGGCTCCGGTAAATCGAGTCTGCTCGCCGTGGCGGGCGGTCTCACCACTCCGGATACCGGGCGGGTTCGCATCGGCGGCACCGATCTCACCGCCCTGGGCCCGCGCGAGCGCACCCGATTCCGGCTGCACCACATCGGTTTCGTCTTCCAATCGGGCAACCTGCTGCCCGCGCTCACGGCCGCCGATCAACTGCGGCTGGTCGCCCGCCTCACCGGCACCCGCCGCGATCCGCGAGAGTTGCTCGGCGCGGTCGGCATGGGCGAGAAGGCGAATCGGCGACCGGAGCAGCTGTCCGGCGGTGAACGCCAGCGCGTCGGCATCGCCCGGGCGCTGATCGGCTCGCCGCGAGTCCTGCTGGTCGACGAGCCGACCGCTGCCCTGGATCGCGCCCGCAGCGCGGAGGTGGTGGAACTGCTGGCTCGCGAAACCCGCGCGGCGGCGGTCGCCACCGTCATGGTCACCCACGACCACGACATCCTCGACCGCTGTGACCGCGTATTGACCATGGTCGACGGCCGCCTCACCCCCGAGCGCTGAGGGGCGGGGCACACCGCGACCGAGTGTGACCGCGACAGGATGTGATAGCACTGTCGCATAGGGTCGGATGCGGCCCGGCCGGGTGAAACACCGTCCCGGCCGCGGCGAGAAGGAGGTTTCGTGCCGAGGATTCAGGCGGCGACTGTCGCGGAACACCGGCAGGCGCAGCGGCGTGCCCTCCTCGACGCCGCGCGCGCGATCCTCTCCGAACAGACCGGTGCGGCGCCCACCCTCGCCGAGGTGGCCGCCCGCGCCGGTCTGGCCCGGCCCAGCGTCTATCAGTATTTCGGCTCACGAGACGAACTGTTCGAGGCGGTATTGGCCGATGCGCTACCCCGCTGGAGCGCACGGATCACCGAGCGCATGGCCGCGGCCGACGACCCCGGCGCCAAGGTCCTGACCTATGCGCTGGTCAATCTCGAACTGGTCGACGAGGGCGAACACGCGGTGGTACAAGGGCTTTCGACCCATATCGCACCCGATGCCCTCGCCGCACAGGGCCGCGCCATTCACGACGAACTCCGCACGCCGCTGATCGCCGCGCTGACCGAACTCGGCGCACCCGATCCGGCGACGACCGCCGAACTGATCAACGCCGTCGTCCTCACCGCCTCGCGCATGGTCGAAAACCACGCCCCCGTCGACACTGTGGCGACGCGCGTCCGAGAGCTACTGACTCCGTATCTCCGTCACGCGGCGACCGGCCCGCACACACCCGACGGCACGTAGGTCGGTCGCGCTCCAGTACTCACGCTCGCGGTACGCGACCCGCCCAGCAGCGCGTAGACGACCATCGGCACCATGCAGGTGTAGAGGCCGATCTGCACCGGCAGATCCGCGATGGTCGCGTAGGCCATGGCCTGCGGAATCACGACCGCACCCGCACTGAGCCCGGCCAGGATATCGGGCCGCAGCCAGGTGCGGCGGTAACCGGTGAGCGTCGGCGCCACCGCGCTGCTCATCTGCCCTCCACTCCCCTGGTCGGTTCGGCCGGGCGGGACCTCACCGCACCGGTCTGTCCGCGACCACCCGGAAGCCCAGATTCCCCGTCGAGGAGACCGGCTCGCTGCCCTGCCGCGCCGAGACCCGGTAACGACGGCAGTAGGACAGGTGGCACAGATACGATCCACCCCGCATCACCCGGTCGCGGCCGAGATCGGGTCCGGTGGGATTCGCTTCGGGACTGTGCCGGTAGTAGTCCGGCGAGAAGTAGTCCGAACACCACTCCCACACATTCCCGGTGGTGTTGTAGAGTCCGAAACCGTTGGGCGCGTAGGCATTCACGGGCATCGCGCCGAGATGCGCGCCGGCGGCCGTGCGGGGGAATTCGCCGGTGAAGACATTCATGTGCCGCTGCCCGTCCGGCTCGAAGTCCTCGCCCCAGGGAAACGGGCCGGTGGATCCGGCACGGGCGGCGTACTCCCATTCGGCCTCGGTGGGCAGCCGCGTGCCCGACCACGTGCAGAAGGCCCGGGCGTCCTCCCAGGAGACGTGGACGACAGGATGGTCGGCCAGGGTGCCGACATCCGAGTCGGGCCCGAACGGATGAGCCCAGTCCGCGCCCTCCACCTGCCGCCACCACGGAGCGTTGACCACCGCGCGGGTGGGCGGCATATCCGGCGGCAGCAAGCCGGCGAAGACGAACGACCAGCCGTATTTCTCGGCATCGGTGCGGTAGCCGGTGTCGGCGACGAATGCGGCGAAGTCGGCATTGGTCACCGCGTACCGGCCGATGGCGAAGGCGTCGACAGTCACCCGGTGGCACGGCCCCTCGCCGTCGCCGGGATAGGCCCAGCTGCTCTCGTCTCCCATGATGAAGGCGCCGCCGGGAAGGGCGACCAGCGCGGCCTCGAACTCCGCGCGGCGATCCGCCTCGCCCGGCCGACCGGCATCGGCATCGTGACCGGTCGAATCGGCGCTCTTTCCCGCTGCCGGCGCGCAGCAGGCGTGGTGGGTGCCGGAGTCGGTGCGGTGTGGCATGACTTCCTCTCCCTCACTGTCCGAAACGTCAACGCCGGCAGCGGTAGCCGACCGTACGCTGACCCGACCGTACCGCCCGATTCGCCCGGTCGTGGGCGGTATCGGCAACTGCGTGCGCGGCCGCGGCGGCGAAACCCGGATTCACCCCGGGCGGATGGGGCTTGCCGCCGGCCGGTGGTGCACTCGCACGATGCCGACCATGGACCGGCTGGCGTGCGAGGGACTGACCTACAGCCAATGGCACACCACGGCGCTGTGCTCGCCGACCCGCCCCACCTTCCTCACCGGCCGCAACCATCACCTCAACGGATTCGCCTCGATCTCGGAGACCTCGTCGGGATTTCCCGGCTACAGCTCTCACATCCCGCCGGAGAACGCCTCGATTGCCACCGTATTGCGGAAGGCCGGCTGGGGCACCTACTGGGTCGGCAAGAACCACAACATCCCCGTCGACGAGTGAACCGCCGGCTCGTCGCGGGAGCGGTGGCCGCTGGGACAGGGCTTCGACCGCTTCTACGGATTCGTCGGCGGTGAGACCAACCAGTGGTATCCGGATCTGGCCGAGGACAACCACTTCATCGACCAGCCGTATCAGCCCGAAGAGGGCTACCACCTGTCGAAAGACCTTGCGGACAAGGCCATCTCGTTCCTGCAGGATCAGCGCCAGACCCACCCCGGCAAACCGTTCTACCTGACGATTCCTGCCGCGGTGCCCCGGGCCGACCCCGGGGCACCGGCTTTCACGCCAGGGTGCGCAACCAGCCGTGATTGTCGGCGAACGTGCCGCGCTGAATTCCGGTCAGCGTGTCGCGCAGCGCCATCGTGACCTCGCCGGGCTCACCGCCGCCGATCTCGAATTCGCCCTCGGCGGACTGCACCCAGCCGACCGGGGTGATGACCGCGGCAGTACCGCACGCGAAAACCTCGGTGATCTCGCCGGATTCGGCGCCGTTGCGCCATTCCTCGACCGACACCTTGCGTTCCTCGACCGGATAACCGGAGTCGGCGGCGAGGGTCAGCAGACTGTCGCGGGTGATGCCCGGTAGCAGCGACCCCGACAGCTCCGGGGTGACCAACCGGGCCTCGGAACCGGAACCGTAGACGAAGAACAGGTTGTTGGTGCCCATCTCCTCGACGTACTTGCGCTCGCAGGCGTCGAGCCACACGACCTGGTCGCAGCCCTTGTCGGTGGCCTGCTGCTGCGCCAGCAGCGAGGACGCGTAGTTGCCGGCGACCTTGGCCTCACCGGTGCCGCCGGGGGCGGCGCGCACGTATTCGGTGGACAACCACACCCGCACCGGCTTCACGCCACGCGGAAAATACGCTCCCGCAGGCGAACCGAGCAGCAGGTACTTGTAGCCGGAGGCGGGCTTCACGCCGAGTCCCGCCTCGGTGGCGAACATGAACGGCCGCAGATACAGCGACTCCTCACCACCGGCCGCGGGCACCCAGTCCGCGTCGACCTCGAGCAGCTGGCGCACCGATTCGATGAACAACTCCTCGGGTAGCTCCGCCATCGCCAGTCGTCGCGCCGACCGCTGGAACCGCGCCGCGTTGGCATCGATGCGGAAGGTGGCGATACTGCCGTCGGCCTGCCGATACGCCTTGAGACCCTCGAAGATGGCCTGACCGTAGTGGAACACCATCGTCGCCGGATCCATCGACAGCGGCCCGTACGGTTCGACCCGCGCATTGGTCCACTGCCCGTCGAGATAGTCGATCGACACCATGTGGTCGGTGAAGTAGCGACCGAACCCGGGCGCCGCCAGAATCTCCGTGCGCCGATCCGCCGGAACTGGGGCGGGATGCGGGGTACGAGTGAACTGTGCAGCGACTGTCATGACCTCGATACTAGAACTGCGGTCGTCGACGCCGATGCTCGGACCTGCGTGGAGACCGGCCGAGCAGCCATCGAGAATCCCGACAATCAGGACATAATCCCCCGTCGACGGCGTCCGATGCGAGGTATTCGTCCCGCAACGGCCCCTCCGGAGAGAGCCGCGTCCCCCCCTTCGCGCAGCACACTCACGGCCACCGGACCCTCCACTCCGGAAACGTCATGATTTCCGCCACACGCAGAGGGTCCGCGACCGCCGTTCAGGAAGTATGCGGCGTCACGAACGGCGGGCGCACCACCTCGGCGCGCAACCGGCGGCCGCGCACATCGACCTCGACCTCGTCGCCCGGCTCCAGTCCGGCCTCGGTGTCCAACAGTGCCAAGGCGATGCCGACCTTGAGGCTCGGCGAGAAGGTGCCCGAGGTGGTCTCACCGACGGCCTCCTCACCACGAAGCACCGTCTGACCCTGACGCAGCACACCGCGATCGAGCGCCTTGAGCCCCAGCAGGATTCGCCGTGGACCCGCCGACTTCTCCTGTGTCAGAGCCGCTTTGCCCCAGAACTCCGGCTTCTTCCAGCCGACCGCCCAGCCCGCGCGGGCCTGCACCGGCGAAATCTCCGGCGACAGCTCGTGGCCGTGCAGCGGATAGCCCATCTCGGTGCGCAGTGTGTCGCGCGCACCCAGTCCGGCCGGCTGCCCACCCGCCGCGTCGACCCGGGCCACCAGCGCGCGGAAAACCGCCTCCGCGTCGGCCCAGCGCGGCAGCAGTTCATAGCCGTGTTCACCGGTGTATCCGGTGCGGCAGACGCGCACCGGACGGCCGTCCCACTCGGCATCGGCGAATGCCATGTACTCCATATCGGTCGGAAGGCCCAGCGCGGCAAGCACTTCCGCCGATTTCGGGCCCTGCACCGCGAAGACCGCGTACTCGCGGTGCTCGTCGGTGATCGTGATGCCCTCCGGCGCGGCCTTGCGCAACTCCGCCACCACCGCGGCGGTATTGGCCGCATTCGGCACCAGGAAGATCTCGTCGTCGGAGACGTAGTAGGCGATCAGATCGTCGATCACCCCGCCCTGCTCGGTGCAGCACAGCGTGTACTGCGCCTTCCCGGGCCCGACGCGGCCGAGATCGTTGGTCAGCGCCGCGTTCACGAACGCCGCCGCGCCCGCGCCGCGCACGGTCGCCTTGCCGAGGTGGCTCACATCGAAAACCCCGACGGTGGTCCGCACGGAGGTGTGCTCGGCGACGGTACCCGCGTACTGCACCGGCATCTCCCACCCCCCGAACGGGGCGAAGGTCGCGCCCAGCTCCGTGTGGACGGCGTGGATGGGGCCCTGCTGCAGCGTCTCGTCGGTCACCCGGCGAGCTTATCGAGCGCCGGCGGCTCGCGGTCCGCGCCCGGGCGGCTGTGTCGGGTCGGTCACTGTGCGGCGCGGGGTGGTGGCGGGTCAGCCGTGCTCGTGCGTGTCGAACTCGGCGAGCGGGTCCGCCTCCAGCAGTGCGTCCCCGTGCTCCTCCACCCACTCGCCGAGCGCGCGCATCGGGCCCTCGACGAGGCTCAGCCCGAGCGGGGTCAACGCGTATTCGACCCGCGGCGGCGCTTGTGCGTAGCGGTGACGCTCGATCAGGCCGTGGCCGAGCAGCCGGCGCAGGGCCTCGGTGAGCGCCTTGTCGCTGATGCCGCCGATCTCGGCCCGCAATTCGCTGCGCCGGCGCGCTCCGCCGAGCAGTCCGACCAGCACCACCGGATCCCAGGTGTGTGCGAAAAGATCTGTGGCCGCGCGCAATCGGCAATCGGCGACCAGTTCGCCCGCATGCTCGTCGTAACCGCTCATCCCGTGATGATCACCCATCCGTCGCGCACCGATCGGTGCGTATCGGCCGTCCTACCGTAGCGCCGGATCGACAACTCGAAGGAGCACACGATGCGAATCACGATTCTCGGCACCGGCACCTTGGCCGAGGCGCTGGGCCGCCGATGGGCCCGCGCCGGACACGAGATCACGGTGGCCGGGCGTTCGATGGACAAGGCCGAGGCGCTCGCGCGGCGGCTCGATGCCGACGTGCGGGCCGTGCCGCTGACGGAGATCGGGGCCGGCGGAAAGGTGGTCCCGCACGCTCCGGCTTACCCAGCGACAGTCGCGGGCGGCGCAGACGCCGTAGGGGCGGGGGCGAGAAGAACTGCGGACGCGGTATTGCTGGCGGTGGCCTACACCGGAGTCGAGGAGGTTCTGCGCGCGGTGGGCGCGCCCGGTGGTGCGCTGTCGGGTCTCACCGTCATCGATGCGACCAATGCGATCGATCACGGGGTCGGCGTGCTGCGCCTGCCGCCCGGCACCTCGCATGCGCAGCGCGTGGCCGAACTCGCGCCGGGAGCCCACGTGGTCAAGGCGTTCCACCTGTTCCCCAGCGAACAGTGGGCCGCACCCGAAGCCGACGCGACCGCCGATACCGGATCGACTCACCGACCGCCGTCGGTCACGATCTGCGGCGACGCCCCGGCCGCCCTGCGCACCACCGAACACCTGGTACGCGACGTCGGCGCCGTACCGGTGGTGCTGGGCGGTCTGGACCGCGCACGTCAGCTGGAGGAGGCCGCCGGTTTCGTCATCGCGCTGGCCTTCTCCGGCGTGGACCCCAGCCGGGCGGTGCCGGCCATGCCCACCCCGTAGTTCGATGAGCCGCGGCTCGCGTGCTCGTCATCGGAGCGAGAGAAACCTCGCAGCCCGGCCGCGGCGGAGGTGAGATCGGAGCAACCGCCTTTCTACACAGGGCAACCCGTCGGCGACACACAACTAACGGAGGTGAAACACGCCGCTGATTTCCTGTTTTCATGCGAATCTCGTCACTTTTCTCGAAATCGTCCGCAGCCCCGTCCGCGCCCGCCCCGTCGATCTACGAGCAGATCGGCGGGCACGAAGCATTGGAAACCGTCGTCGAGGACTTCTACGTACGCGTCCTCGCCGACGAGGATCTCGCCGGCTTCTTCACCGGCACCAACATGTCGAGGCTGAAGGGGCGCCAGGTGGAGTTCTTCGCCGCCGCTCTCGGCGGCCCCGAACCGTACACCGGCGCCCCGATGAAGCAGGTCCACCAGGGCCGCGGCATCACCATGCACCACTTCAACCTCGTCGCCGGCCACCTCACCGACGCCCTGACGGACGCCGGCGTTCCGGAGCCGACCGTCGGCGAAATCATCGGCGCCATCGCACCTTTGGCGCCGGAGATCGCCTCCGACGCACCCGTGTCGTGAGCTGCGCTCGCGGGTGACCGCACCGGGTCGGCCGCCGCCCGCTCCTGCCCCGCGCACAGGATCGACGGCGGCCGAACGACATCCCGACCGGGCCGTCTCCGGCAGACGACCCGACCGGGCAAAACGAAACACATTGCCGGCGACCGTTCATCCGGCCTCGAAGGAGTCGTCGCCGGACGGGGAAACGATCCGGAACAACAGGGCGGCCGCCTCGAACAACGCCCACGAGCGCGTGTCGATTTCGACCTCCCGCGCCGCGAGTGCGGCCGACACGTCACCACCTCGAAAAGCCCGGAGGGCAGACAGCAGATCGCGCAGCGCCGGTATGCGATATCCGGCGAGCCGGAGCTGATGCGCGATCCGCGCGTCGCGCACATCCTCCGGCGCGTACAGCCGCGCACCGCGCGCCCCGGCCCTGCCGGGCACGACCAGCCCTTCCGCATCCCAGTGCCGCAATGTCGACGGCCGCACACCGAGCGCGCCCGCCAGTTCGGACACCGTCATCGAGTCGGCGGACGTCGCATCCCCGATCGGTTCGTCCACGATCGCCGCGGCCGCTCGCTTCGCCAGCCGCAGTTCCCGGCGCTGTGCGTCGAGGCGCGCGTGCGCGGCATCCAGCAGCGCGGGCAATGGTTGCCCGGAATGTGTCGCGCGCAGAACATCTCTCGCCTCGGAGGGCCCGACGGCCGCCGCCAGCAGCCGATACGCGTGGGCCGACAGCACATGCACCCGACGGTAGGTGCGATACCCGGACGGACCACGCTCGACCGGGGGCAGCACACCGTCGCGTTCGAGGTTGCGAATCTGCTGCACGGAACAGCCCGCCCGCCGCGCCACATCCACGGTTCGCAGACCAGTGGATTTGCGACTTGTCATCACACGACCTGCCATTCCGATGGACGGAGTCTCCACAAGCACTTCAATGAAACGCTAGAGCAATGGAGATCAACGAGATCATCGAATTCGTCGAAAACCTCGGCGGCGTCCTGACGCTGAGTCCCCGGCCCGGCGACGGCACCCCCGAAATCAGCTGGGGCGATACCTTCTTCTATTACGCCCCCGACGGCGTGGTTCCCCGCGCCCAGCCCTTCGCCACCATCGTCACCAAGGATTATCCGGACGACGGATCATCGCGCCTGGACCGCCCGAACACGTTCCGCCTCAACATCTTCGCGGGCAAAGAGGCCTTCATCGAACGAACCGGCCACACCCCGCGCGACCACGCAACGAGCCCGGCCGACCCGAGCCTCGCCGACACCCTGTTCCCCCACCCCGTCTACGGCGCACAGGCCTGGCTCGCCGTCGTGAACCCGGGCCCGCGAACCGCCACCGCCGTCGCCGACCTCCTGCGCTGCGCCCACCGCATCGCCCGCAGCCGGTACGAGCGCCGAGAACCACACGCGGACAACTAAGGTCGTCGTCCGGCGGTGACCTACCGTCCCAACCACGCCAACGCGGCCACGACCAGTGCTTCCGTCCCGGTTCGCAGCGTCGGCTCGATCACCGGCGCGAAATTCGGCGAGTGGTTGACCGGGATATCCTGCATGACGCGGCCGGCCTGCAGTGCGGCTTGGAACTTCTCCGGGTCGGTTCCGCCCGCGCCCCAGTAGGTGTACGGCACGCCGAGGGCGTTCGGGATGTCGCTGAAATCCTCACTGGCGCTGGCCATCGGCATTTCCGTGGCGTGGTCGCCGAAATAGGCCGCGAAGGCCTCGGCCACGCGGGCGGTGGCGCCGGGGTCGTTGTCGGTCAACGGGAATCGGTCGAACAGTTCGAATTCCGGGTCGCGTGGCGAGCCCGAGGCCTGGCACTCCGCGGTGACTATCCGGCGGATCGCGTCGAGGATCGTGGTGCGGGTGGACTCGTGGTAGGTGCGCACATTCAGTTGCAGCACAGCGTGATCGGAGATCACATTGCTCTTGGTACCCGCGTTGATGCTGCCGACGGTCAGCACCGCCGTCTCGGTCGGCGCCACCTCGCGCGAGACGACCATCTGCAGCCGGAGCACGATCATCGATGCCAGCACGACCGGGTCGATGGTGGCCTGCGGCATCGACCCGTGCCCGCCTCGCCCGTACACCGTGATGCGCATACTGTCGGCCGCGGCCATCGTCGGCCCGCTGCGAGTGGCGACGGAACCGGCCGGCGTGGGCAGCACATGCTGGCCGAGCGCGACATCCAGCCGCGGCAGTACCTTCGCCAGTCCGTCGTCGACCATCCCGCGCGCCCCGTCGCCGACCTCTTCGGCCGGCTGGAACAGCGCCACCAGCGTCCCGTGCCAGTGGCCGGTCTGCTCGGCCATCAGCTGCGCGGCGCCCAGCAGGCAGGTGACGTGCACGTCGTGGCCGCACGCGTGCATCACCGGCACCTCCTTGCCATCGTTGTCGACAGCGGAAACCGCACTGGCATAAGGCAATCCGGTCGCCTCACGCACCGGCAGCGCGTCGATGTCGGCGCGCAGCAGCACCCCCGGCCCGTCACCGTTGCGCAGAATTCCGACGACTCCCGTTCCGCCGATCCCTTCGTGCACGTCGTAACCCAGCGACCGCAACTTCTCCGCGATCCGTCCGGCCGTGCGATGTTCTCGATGCGACAGCTCCGGTTGGGCGTGCAAGTCGCGGTAGAACTCCTCCTGCCACCCACGGATGCCGTCCAGACCCGCCAGTACCGAGGTATCCCGCGTGGTCGAGGTCATCACCTCTCCTTTCGCCGACCGTAACGCAATCGTTCGGGCCAACTCACCTGCTCGGGAAGCATCCATCCACGCCACCGCGCCAGCAGGCACAATCCCGCGCCGACCACCGTCGCCGCGATCGAACCCGCCGTCGCATGGCCGGAATACCAGATGATCACCAGTGTGGCACTGGCCAGCAGCGCACCGGTGGCATACAGCGTGTTACCCCCGAAGATCGTCGGCACCCGACCCACCGCGATATCGCGTACCACCCCACCCCCGACCGCTGTCGTCGTTCCCAGCAACACCGCGGGCAGCCACCCGAGCCCGACTTCGAGCGTCTTCTGCGCACCGACCGCCGCCCAGCAGCCCAGTGCCAGGGCATCCACCCAGGGGAACAGCCGGTCCCACAATCGGCCCTCGAACCGGAACATGAAGGCGATCGACGCCCCGAACAGTGCGGTCAGCAGGTAGGTGTAGTCGACCAGCGCCACCGGCGTCCCGCGCTGCAGCAGCGTGTCCCGGATGATGCCGCCACCCAGCCCCGAAGCGGTAGCGAGCACGGCGAATCCGATCGGGTCGAACCGGAACGTGCGCGCCACCGCCCCGCCGAGCATCGCGTTGGCGAACACACCGGTCAGATCGAGGGCGCGCAGCAATTCGGGGACGGTATCCGACACTGCCGCCATCGACCCCGTTCCTTCCGCGATATCCGCCGCATCCGCTATCGGCACGGTACCCGCCGGTCAGCGAATCGACCGGGAACCGGCGGCCTCGTGGTGCCCGGCCGACGGCGTGCACCCACTCGAACCCGCCCTGAATCCTTTTCCGCCCTCGATCGCTCTCATCACCGTGCGGGCAACCGGGCCCGCGTGACCGAAGGAGTCGACATGGTTGTCGCCGTCATCGCCGTGGTGGTCGCGGCCGTATTACTGTGCAGCTGCATGCTGGTTCTGCGGCGGAGGCGTACCCGTGGCTGAGTGCACGAGATCGGCCTGGCCGGAGGAACATCTGGTCGCGGCGGCCCGCGACGGCGACGAGTCCGCCGTCGCCGCCCTGGTTTCCGGCTCCTATCCGCACGTCCAGCGCTTCGCCCATTCCCTGTGCGCGAGCAGTCAGGACGCCGAGGACGCCGCGCAGGAGGCGATGCTGGTCCTGTTCCGCAAAATCGGCACGCTGCGGGCGGCGGGCGCACTGGCCTCGTGGATGTTTCGCATCGTGCGCAACGAATGCTTGCGGCGGCTACGCACAGCCGTGCACCGGGAACCGGACGCGGAGATCGCGGCGGCCTCGGCGGAGGACGATGTGCTGGCCCGGCTCGAAATCGAGCGAATCGCCGCGGCGATCGCCGCGCTGCCCGCCGATCAGCGCCGAGTCCTGATCATGCGCGATGTCCAAGGCCTGCCGGGCGGCATGGTGGCCCGCACGCTCGGATTGAGCACGGCGGCAATGAAATCCAGGCTGCACCGAGCCCGGGCTACTGTTCGCGCGCAACTCGGGATGCCGGATCGGGGGCTGCGGCCGTGAAGGACGTTGCCGGACAGCAGAAGACGTTCGCCAGCCGCTCGATCCCGGTCCACCTGGCACGCGGGCTGCTCGGTTTCGGCCTGATCGCCGCATCGATCGCGCTGATCCCCGCCGCAGGGCCGGTCGTCCTGCTCCTGCTGCCCGCCGGTGTGGTCGCGCTGCGCGGCTGCCCCACCTGCTGGCTGATCGGCCTGGCGCAGACGCTGTCGCGCGGCAGGATCGAGCGACAGTGTGCGCAAGGACGGTGCCGGGCCCGCTTGTAACCAATAGATTGCCCGTTCGAAAAATATTCATTTGAATGTTGTCAAACGGAATCAGCTCTCCTACCTTGAGTTTTGCTGCTGATCGGATGACGTAGGACAGTGCGGTCGACAGAGTTCCGAAGCGTCGCAGCGTTCGTTGCAAGGAGATCTGACGATGAACACTTCCCCGACACCGCCGGCCTCCGGCGTTCCACCGACGCGGTGGAACCGCTTCCAGACGTGGGCCGCCAAGGACAACATCGAGGACTATTCGCTGCGTTACGCCCCGCGCACCTTCCGCCGCTGGACGCCGATGGCGTGCGGGGTCGCCGCCCTCGGCGGAATCGCTTATCTCGCCGACTATTCCATCGGCGCGTCCATCGCGGTCAGCCACGGCAGCGCCAGCGCGATCGTCGCGATTCTGGTCGCGGCGGCCACGATCTTCCTCACCGGCATACCGATCGCGTACTACGCCGCGAAATACAACGTGGACATGGACCTGCTGACCCGCGGCGCGGGTTTCGGCTACTTCGGATCCACGCTCACCAGCCTGATCTACGCCAGCTTCTGTTTCATCTTCTTCGCGCTCGAGGGCGCCATCATGGCGCAGGCGATGAAGCTGACCTTCCACATACCCTTGCCGATCGGCTACATCCTGGGCTCGGTCCTCATCATTCCCCTTGTGCTGTACGGGATGTCGGCGCTGGCGAAGTTCCAGGTGTGGACCCAGCCGCTGTGGCTGGTGCTGTTCGTCGCGCCGATCGCGATGATTCTGATCGCCGATCCGCACGGGGCCGACGGCTTCCTGTCCTGGACCGGCGACGGCGGCAGCCAACGGGTCGGCGCGATCGCCGTCGGTGCGGGAGCCGGCGTCGCGCTGTCGCTGATCGCGCAGATCGGTGAACAGGTGGACTATCTGCGGTTCATGCCGGAGAAGTCGGAGACCCCGCCACTGAAATGGTGGTCGGCGGTGCTGCTGGCAGGCCCGGGATGGGTGATTCTCGGTGCGGCCAAACAGATTTCGGGCGCCTTCCTGGCCTTCTACGTGGTCGGCCAGGTCGGGTTCACCCGCGCGACCGAACCGATCGAGCAGTTCCTGGGCGGTTACGGTGCGGTCCTGCACAACCACGGCGTCGCGCTGGGCGTCGCGACGGTGATGGTGCTGCTGTCGCAGGTGAAGATCAACGTCACCAACGCCTATTCGGGTTCGCTGTCGTGGTCGAACTTCTTCAGCCGGGCCCTGCACATCCATCCGGGCCGGGTGGTGTGGCTGGCGCTGCACATCGCGATCGCGCTGACACTGATGCTGTGCAATATGTTCTCGCTGCTCAACACCATCCTCGGCTTCTACTCGAATGTGGCCATCGCCTGGATCGGCGCTATCGTCGCGGATCTGGTGATCAACAAGGGACTGCTGAAGATCAGCCCGCCGTACGTGGAGTTCAAGCGGGCCTATCTGTACGCGATCAATCCGGTGGGCTTCGTCTCGATGCTGGTGGCCTCGGCGGTCTCGATCGCCGCGTTCTTCGGCGCGTTCGGCGAGTTCTGCCAGGCCTGGTCGCCGTACCTCGCGCTGGCGGTCGCGATGGTGCTCGCCCCGGTCATCGCGGTCGCCACCAAGGGCAAATACTATCTGGCACGCAAGAATCCGCTGCGCGAGGAGATCGAGCGCGAACCGCTGTGGGCCGGGCAGACGCTGCTCGACATCGTCGACGGCAAGCGCTACGAACTCCCCGACATGGTGCACGACTGCCCCTTCCACGGCGGCACGGTGTCCTCGCTGACGTGCACGCTCACCAAGGGCTGCCATGAGCAGTGCCAGTCGGCCACCCATCAGGATCCGGTGGCCACCTCCGCCGACCTCGGCTTGCGGCAATCCACACCGGCGCTGTAATCCCCGCAGCGACAGAGGAATAGGGAACGTCCGCGTGTGGTCGGAAACGCCGGGGACCGAGGCTGTCGAGCCTCGATCCCCGGCGTCCGGACTACCGGCCTCGCGGTGTCAGGTCCGCCAGCAGCCCGAAGTCGAGCGCATCCACGTCGGCGAGATACACCGGCTGCGTCGTGTGCGCACCGCGAACCCGTACCTCGCCGCGCGGGCCCTGATAGCTGACCCGGGCGGCGGCACGCTCGATGGCGCCCACCTCGAGGCTGCCCGCCCGTTCGGCCAGCGCGGCCAGCAGAAGCATTCCCTCGTAACAGGATTCGCCGATGTTGTTCAAGGTCGGCGCCTCCGCGCCGAACAGCCGTTCATATCGCGCGCCGAACTCCATCGACGGCGCCGACGCGACACCCTCGAGATATCCGCACGCCGTGAACAGGCCGCGCGTACCTGCCGCACCGCTGGCGTACAGCACATCCTCGCCGATCATCATGGCGAGCCGGATGCGGTCGCGATCCAGGCCGGCACGGGCGTAGGCGCGATTGAACGCCGCGGCGTCGGCGCCCACCATGAGCATGAGCACCCCCTCTGCGGACGAGGTCCGGATCGTGTCGAGAACACCACGAAACTCCCGCCCACCGAGGGGCACGAATGCCGAGCCGACCACCTCGATTCCGAGTACGGACGCGAAATCCTTTGTCACGCGCGCTGTCTCACGCGGCCAGACGTAGTCGTTGCCGACGATGCACCAGCGCCGGATGCCGGATTCGGCGCGCAACCACCGCAGTGCGGGGAACAGCTGCCGATCGGGCGTCTCCCCGACCATGTACACCCCGGCCGCATCCTCCCCACCCTCGTAGAACGTCGTGTAGATATAGGGGACCCGTCCCGCCGTATGCGGGGTGATCGCGCGCCGGGCATCCGAGAGATGCCAGCCGACAACCGCGTCGACCGCACCGGAACTCACCAAGCGCCGCACGCGAGCGGCCAGCACCGGCGGCGGAGCACCGGCGTCGACGGCATGCAGCCGCACCGGCCGGTCCAGAATCCCGCCCGCGGCATCGAGATCGGCGGCGGCGAGGGCGGCGCACGCTTCACACGACGGCCCGAACATGCCCGCCGGACCACTGAGTGGCACCACGAGGGCGATGTCCACGGTCGGCCGGCGAGCACGTGCCGATTGCCCGTACGACATCGCAACCACCACCGTATATTTTCATCTGAAAATTACCCATACGGCGCTGTATACTCGTCCCCAATGGACGGTAGCAGCGCAGGGGACGCACTGGAAGAATTCGCGCGCCTGTTACGACGCGCATCACAGCAGCTCGACGAGGCGATCACGGCACGGCTCGGTGAGCCGACCGTCGCCCGCTGGCACGTGCTGGCGGCGCTGTACGACGGGTCCGGCCTGTCGATGTCGGAGCTGTCCGAACTCACCCCGCTGGCCGGCGCCAGCCTCACCCGGCTGATCGACGCGATGGTGTCGGACAATCTGGTGCAACGCAAGGTGGATCCGCTCGATCGCCGCCGCGTGCTCGTATCTCGCACGCGCCGTGGAACTCTCGCCTACCAGAAGATGCGGCGGAGCCTCGAGGACACCGCCCTCGAGACGATCCCCGGCGCCCGGCCACGGCTGATCGGCGAGCTCACGACATTGCTGGAGTTCCTGCGGGCCGAGCACCCGGAGGCAGCCATCGGGGCGTCCCGGCCCACCGGCTGATCGACCTCGCCTGTCGTTCACCGGCCGTCAGCGTGCGGCATGCGGCACGCCGGGGCCGGGGTCGACAGCGACCGGCCCGGACGCCGTGGGGGTGACCGGGAAATCGAAGATCGCGGTCGGGATATACACCGTCGCACAGGCATTCGGGATGTCGACCACTCCGGAGAACCGGCCCTCGATCGGCGCGGCCCCGAGGATCAGATACGCCTGCTCGCGGCTGTAGCCGAACGAGCTGAGATAGTCGATCGCGTGCAGACAGGCACGCTGGAACGCCAATTGCGAATCCAGATACCGCTGCTCACCGTCGAGGGTCACCGACGTGCCGGAGAAGGCCAGGTATTCCGAGTAGACCGGCCCCTCGTTGCCGGGCAGGAAGATCGCGTTCTCGGTGACGCCGTAACGGCTCATCCCGTCCTTGATCAGGTCCACCCGCAGATCGATGTAGCCGCCCATCTCGATCGCCCCGCAGAAGGTGATCTCACCGTCGCCCTGGGAGAAGTGCAGGTCGCCCACCGACAGGTTCGCGCCTTCGACGAACACCGGATAGAACACCCGGCTGCCCCGGGTGAAATTCTTGATGTCCTGGTTACCGCCGTTCTCGCGCGGCGGCGCGGTGCGCGCGGCCTCGGCGGCGACCCGGTCGAAGTCGGCGCCGGTCAGCGAACCGAGGACGGCATCGCGCGGCAATGGCGGCAGCGCCAGGGGCGGCACCCGCTCGGGGTCGGTGGCGATCAGCGCGGCCTCGCGAGCATTCCACGACGAGAGCAATGCCGCCGACGGCGCGGTGCCCATCAGGCCGGGATGCTGAATGCCGGTGAAGCTGACGCCCGGGATGTGCCGGGAGGTGGCCGTGTGGCCGCTGAAATCCCAGATGGCCTTGTAGGCATCGGGAAACTGCTCGGTGAGGAAGCCGCCGCCGTTGTCGGTGGCGAAGATCCCGGTGTATCCCCAGCCCTGCCCGGCCAGCGGCCCGGAGTCCTCCTGCGGAATGGGCCCGATGTCGAGGATGTCGACGATCAGCAGGTCGCCCGGCTGTGCCCCCTCGATCGCGAACGGACCGGACAGGCAGTGCACGGTACTGAGCGGGGCGTCGAGGATGTCGGCGGCGGAGTCGTCGTTGACGATGGCGCCGTCGAACCATTCGCGGACGTGGACGCGGAATTCGTCGCCCGGCCTGACGGTCGCGACCGCCGGGATGTCGGGGTGCCACCGGTTGTGGCCGACCAGCGTTTGCTCGGTGAACTTCTTGCTGGAGTCGAGGGGAAAAATCAGCTCGGGCATGGCGGTTCTGCTTTCGGTCAGGGACGCGGCAGGCGACGATGGCGGGGGTCGGCGGTCGTCGGGCGAGAGGTCCGGCGCTGCGGTACGGCGTCGACGACGGCCGGCTCGGACGCGGTGCGCGCGGTCGCGTCGAGCATCCGGACGGCGGCCGAACGCCGCACCAACCCACCCCCGGGGCGCCGCACCGCGGCCTGCGCACACCGCGGGCACGCCACGTGCGCGGGCACCTCGGCCATGCGGTAGGACCGGTCGAACAGCCCGCATCCGCGACAGCTGAACTGATACAGCGGCATGGACCCACCTCCCATTGCTTTCAGATGAAATATTTTCTGGACAGAATCTACGGTTCCGGGTGTTACCGGATCATTGGTCGTGCGTGAACTTCTCGTTTCGATGACGACGCGCGATGGCGAGCCCCGGCACGCGCCCTTCCCCACCCCTGGCCGGTCCCGCCGGATTGACAGCTGTCCACATGCGGATTCAAGATCGACCGACGTCTGTAGATGTACTCGCGAGGGGCGCAAAAGCTGTTGTGCCCCTTGGCGAATCTTTCGAGTATGGGTTCTGGTGAATGGTTGAGGTAGTAACAGCGCGGCCGGAAACCTCCGGCGGGCAGCGGGAGAACCTGCGGCAGCGACGCGGGCGATCATGGTGGGGCGCGGCGGCCGCGGTGACGAGCGGCGTGCTGTTACTGGTGTGGCAGGCGGCGCAGTACGGCATCTGGCTGGTCGACGACGCCGGAATCACGTTCGCGTATGCGCGCAGTGTCGCCGAGGGTGCCGGGCCGGTACTGCAACCCGGCGCGCAACCGGTCGAGGGATTCTCCGATCCCACCTGGCTCGCGGTGCTGGTGCTGGGCAAATGGTGCGGCTTGTTCGACTCCGGCGCCCTGTTCGGCATCCCGGACTTCGTCTTCTACCCCAAGGCGATCGCGGCACTGTGCTGCGCCGGAATCCTCCTCTGCTGCTACCTCGCCGCGCGGCGGGTGTCGCGATGGCCCGCGGTGGTGACGTTCGCGACCGGCGCCGTGCTCGCCGCGATTCCGTCCTTCGTGATCTGGTGTTTCTCCGGCCTGGAGAACTCGCTGTTCGCGCTGGCGGTATGCGCTCTCGCCGTCCGCCTGTTCCTGGCGGTGCTGGACGAGCGGCTGTGGACACCCGCGGTGGCCGTCACGGCCGGTGCGATAGCGGCGTTCGCGGCGCTGACCCGGCCCGACGGCCTGATCTACCTCGCGGCGTACCCCCTGGTCTCGGTGATCCTGGTTCGCCGTGCCACCTGGCCCGTCGCACTTCGTCATGTGCTGTATTCCGGTGCGGCGTTCGCGATTCCGTTCGGGGCGTATCTGGTGTGGCGGGTCAGCGAGTTCGGCCGGCTCGTCGCGAATACGGCGGTCGCCAAGAATCAGGCGATGCCGACCGTGCACGACCTCACCAGGGCAGGCGATCTGGTGCAGTACGCGGGCGCGCCCGCCGTGGTCGCGGCCGTCGGCGTGGTCGGGCTCGCCCTGGCCGGCCCGAGCAGAATTCGTAACGGCCTTGTCGCCCTGCTGGTTCCGCTGACGCTGGCGATCACCGGCTACTGCGTGCTGCAACCGGATTGGATGGGGCAGTTCCGGTTCGCCACTCCGGTGTGGGCGCTCGCCGCGCTCGTCGTCGTGCTCTCGGCGACCGAGGTTCTGGCCCGGCTGCGCACCCGGGGCCGGGCCCTCGTCGCGCTGACGCTGGTCGCCGCCATGATCCCCTCCGGTGCCGCCCTGGCGGACGCCGCCGACTCGTACCGTGCCGATTCCGATATCCCATTGTGCTGGATAGCCTTTCGCTTCGGCCGCTACTTCAACGGCTACGCCGACATCCTCGACCTGCAGCAGGGCACCTTGCTCGCCCCCGATATGGGCGGAAGCGCGCTGACCTCTCGACTGCGGCTGATCGATATGGCAGGCCTCGCCGATGCCCGGATCGCGGACATCTACGCGGGCAAGGCCGATATCGGATTGGCCGACTACGTATTCGAGGATCTGAAGCCGACGTTCGTCCACACTCACGGCGTCTGGATGCAGAACGGATTGACCGTCGATCCGCGCATGGACCGCGACTACTACCGGATTCAGCAGTCTCAGAACCTCGCCAGTCCGGACGAGGACTGGGTTCGCAAGGATGTGGTGCGCGGCGACAAGCAACTCGGGCAACTGCGCCGGTACTCGGCCGAGGTCCTTCCGCACCTGTTGTCGGACTACCAGAAGACCGGTGACTGCGGAACGGTGCTACGACCGGGTCAGACGGTCGAGCGCAGGCGGTAGGGGAACGCTCCCTAGAGCGGACGCCGTTTCCGGCCCCGAATCCGGCAAACCGTTACGGTTGTCCCGTGACCGGCACGTGGACCGCACTCAACCCGACGAGTGGGTCTGCGCTGCTGGCCAACTTCGGGGCGCTTGCCGTACTGGCCGGAACCTTCGCCGAGTCGGGGCTACTGGTGGTCGGGTTCTTCCTTCCGGGCGACACCTTGATCTTCCCCGCCGGCATCCTGTGCGCGGGCGGGACCCATTCCGGCCCCCACCTCATCCTGTGGCAGGTATTGCTCTGCGCCGCAGTGGGTTCGATCGCCGGCGCGCAGGCCGGATACGTCTTCGGCAAACACGGCGGCCGCGCCGTCCTGCACCGCACATCGAACTCCCGAGTGCACACCGTGGTGGCCCGCGGCGAACGCTGGCTCGACCGGTACGGCGCGCGCCGGGCGATCGTGATCGGCCGATTCGTGCCGATGGTCCGGACGGTCATCAGCCCGGTGGCCGGGGTGCTCGACGTGCCCACGCGCACGTTCACGCTGTGGCAGATCGTCGGCGCGATCGTATGGTCGCAGAGTTTGGTCCTGCTGGGTTACTGGCTCGGGGCGTCGGTGCCGAACGTCGACAAGTATCTGCTGCCCGCAGTCGCGGTCATCGTCGTGGTGTCGCTGTTGCCGCTGCTCGGGCAGCTGCGCAAACGCTCGTAGCCGAGGTCACTCCGGCGTAGCGCCCCGGCGCGGGCGCGGCCCGATCTGATCGAGCAGATCGTTGACCTCGTCGCCGAACCCGTTGCCGACCGGCTTCGGCGTCTTGTTGGGGAACCGGCGCGTGACGTGTTCCTCGGCCGCGGATCCCGGCAATACGTAAACGGTTTCCGCTTTGTTCTGCAACGGGCGCACCACCTCGTCGAGATGCGTTTTCCGGTCGTCGAGGAAGGCGCCGATCACATCTTCGCCGGCCGGGCATACGGCCATGCAGTAGCCGGCCTTGTAGTTGGGTTTGAACGACAGGCTCTGCCACATCGAGAACGATTCACCCCTGGTGACCCGCTCGCGGTAGTCGTCGCGGTCTGCGCTGTCGGCGACGGTTTCGGCCCAGTCGGTGAAGCCGCCCATGAACTCGCGATAGTTGTGGGTGTAGCAGGCCTGGAAATCGAAACCACCGTCGTTGGTGATCGCGCCGACCGGGCACGCGGAGACGCACAACTTGCATTCGAGGCACGGATTGAAGTCCAGCGCCGCACTCGGCTCGTCGACCACCGCGTCGGTCACCACGGTGCCGAGCAGGATGAAATTGCCGAACTTCGGATGAATGACGTTGCGGTGAATCCCCATGACTCCCAGGCCCGCCGCCTCGGCCACCACCTTGTGCGCGAGCACCCATACCCGCCCCGGAAACTGTTCGACCTCCATCGGATATCCGGGCGCCGGATAGACCGCGCGGTAGCCGGCCTCCTCGAGGGCCCGGGTGATGCGCCGCGACACCACGTTCGTCTCGTCGTCTGCATGGTTGAACTCGGCGTTGGCGAGGCTGCGCATCGGACTGCGCAGATTGTCGCGGTTCATCCGGAGACAGAAGGCCACGAAGGTGCGGGCCGAGGGCAGGATGCCGCGCGCGTGCTCGCGCTCCTCCGCCACCCTCGGTTCGTCGACGGACACGAAGCCCACATCGTCGGCTCCGGCAGCGAGGCAGATCTCCCGCAGCCGCTCAGCGCTCAGCACCGGATCCGGCGCCTTTCTCGCCTGTGTGGCAAGGTTTTTCACGGTCGGATGCTCCGCGTAGCGCCCTGCCTCGGTCGGCTCCCGATCAGTTGACGACATCGCGCCCTCCTATCTCCACGAGACGTATGGCCTCGAAGAGATAGACGAATCCGGTGACCGGAATTCATCGCCGGTCTCCGCTGCGGCCGCAGACGTTATCGAACCGCAACCGGGGATGTGATGTCGAAGAGCACTGCGAAGCAACGGCTTTCGGATCTCAGCCGAATTGACGCCGGACCGCGGCGACGAGCCACTCCTCGTAGCGTTCCATACTCCATCCGCCCTGCAGGACGAGCTGCTGATGACTTTCGGGCGACCAGAGGAAGGACAGCTCGTCGGCCGCGGTCTCGGAATCGATGTCGGCCCGGGCGATTCCGCGTTCGAGCAACATGCCGACCACGGTGCGGTAGTCCTGCTTGCGGCGCGTCAGCAGTCCGGCCAGCGCCTCGGCGACGGCGGCATCGGCGTTGGCGGCGCTCAGGAACTCCGTCCACAGCACGCTGGTGCGAGCGTTCGCCGCGGCAACGAAGCTCGCGGCCGCCCGCAGAAAGGCGTCGTGGTCGGCGATGGCGTTGACCTCGACCGCGGCATCGCTGTCGGAGACGGGTGCCTCCCCCTCCTCGCCCGCGAACGCCTGCTCGAAGGCGCCCAGCAGCAGATTGCGCTTGGGGCCGTTGGCCTTCACGGTTTCGGTCGAGACTCCGGCGCGCGAGCCGACATCGGCCAGCGACGTGCCGCTGTAGCCGCGCTCCACGAAGCAGGCCGCCGCGGCGTCGAGCACACGGCGGCGGGTCGCCGCGGCCTGTTCACTGCGCAGGGCGGATCGGTAGGTCCGGGTGGCGGTCTTGTCACTCATCTCAATTCCTAATTGACTACCCCGGCGAGGTAGTGAATACTTCATCGGTGTCACCAATCTTACTTCGCTTCACCCGTCGGAAGACCTGCCCATGATCTCCGTTCTCCTGACCGCCACACCCGTGCGCAGCCACGTCACGCCCCTGCTGTCCATCGCGGAGGCGCTCGTCGCAGCCGGCGACCGGGTGCGGTTCCTCACCGGTACCCGCTTCCGCGACGACGTCCTCGCCACCGGCGCCGATTTCCTGCCGCTCCCGCCGGAGGCCGACTACGACGATCGCGATATCGATGCCGCCTTCCCCGGCCGTCGCGGACTGTCGGGCCCCGCGGGCATTCGATACGACATGATCGAGATCTTCCTCCGCCCGGTCCCCGCCCAGTTGCGGGCGGTCCGGGAGGCCATCGCCGCCGAGTCCACGGATGCCGTTCTGGCCGAGTCGATGTTCGCCGCCGCCGCGGTCCTGAGCGGTATTCCGCGCGCGGAACGACCACTGCTGGTCAACCTCGGGATCCTGCCCCTCGCGCTGAAGGATCCGGATGTCGCACCCTTCGGTCTCGGGATCGCGCCGATGCGCGGGCCGCTGGGACGTCTGCGCAACGCGGTCCTCACCATCGGCGCCGAGAAGGTCGTGTTCGCTCCCGTGCAGCGCTTCGCGAACGAGATCGCGCGCGCCGAGACCGGGCGTGCCCTCCCGCGGTTCTTCCTCGACTGGCCGGCCGGAGCCGACCACCTCCTGCAGTTCACCGTCCCCGAATTCGAATATCCACGCCGCGGCCTGCCCGACACCGTGCATTTCGTCGGGCCGGTGGCGCGGTCGCGGCCATCGGCCATCCCGGTGCCGGAGTGGTGGGACGATCTCGCGGGCCGCCGCGTCGTGCACGTGACACAGGGCACGGTCGCCACCGGTGAATGGACTCTGATCGAGCCCACGGTGCGCGCACTCGCCGGCGACGACGTCATCGTCGTCGTCAGCACCGGCGGACGCCCGGTCGACACACTGCCGGACAACCTGCCCGCCAATGTACGTGTCGCGGAATTCCTTCCCTACGACCGATTGCTGCCGCATACCGACGTCTTCGTCACCAACGGCGGCTACGGCGGCGTGCACTATGCGCTCGAACACGGAGTGCCGATCGTGGTCGCCGGCCGCACCGAGGACAAGACCGAGGTCAGCGCGCGGGTGGCGTGGTCCGGAGTGGGCATCGACCTGCGCACCGACAATCCTGCGCCGGACAAGGTCGCCACCGCGGTCCGCACCGTGCTGACCGACGAGCGTTATCGCCTGCGTGCCGAGGCGATCGGCGACGCGATCCGCCGATCCCCCGGTCCCGGGGCCGTGCACGAGATCATCACCGAGGCAGTGCGATCCGCCACTCAGCAGCGGGCGTAGAGCTACCGACGCTCGGCCCGTCCGGGTGATCGGTGCTGGGCCGTGATCAGGCCCCACGCCTGATCGGGTCAGTCGACGCCCAGCTGTCCGGTGTCGGTGCATCGCAAAACAGTTCGCGCGCCTTCCACTCCTGCCGAACCGGCGCCTGCCTCCGATCCCGGGCACCCCAGCTTCTCGGCACCTCACCCACTGTCCCAGCCGAGTTCTCCCACTTCCGGAGTTCTGTCGAGCCGACCAGCGTCCGGTGTTGAACGATCCGTTCGCCGAGGACCACGCCGGCCGATGATCTGCGCCACCGGCCCCTGCGACAACCGCTCATCGCAAGGCGCCTCGCGCCGCCTCTCGCGGTCGATTCCGCTCGGCCACAGCATCTCTCACTCCATCCGACCTGCCTTCCAGCAGGCCGGACGATCCGTCATACCCGTAATGGGCGCAGCCAACGCAACAAGGAGAATCATGACTCTGCCGCACGAAACCCACGCGAAGAACAGACCCGATGTTCTCGACGATCGAAACTTCGAGTTGCCGAACATCTTCGGCGATCTCGACGACCTGGCGACGGCACTGACCGGCGCCCTCATTCGACCAGCTGACGCCGGCTGGGATCAGGCCCGCGCCGCCTGGCAACTGCTGGCCGATCAACGACCGATCGCCGTGGTGACCGCGGCGACCACCGACGACGTGGCACTCACCGTCCGCGCCGCCGCCGCACTCGGACTGCGCGTCGCACCGCAATCCACCGGTCACAACGCCACTCCGCTGGGTGACCTCGCACGCACGATCCTGCTGCGCACCGGAGCACTCGACCGGGTCGAGATCGACGCCGATGCACGTATCGCGCATGTCGAGGCCGGGGTTTGCTGCGCCGACCTCACGGCTGCCGCGGCAGCGGCCGGACTCGTACCCATCGGCGGTTTCTCGGCCGACGTCGGCGTGGTCGGCCTCGTGCTGGGCGGCGGCCTGGGCTGGTTCGCCCGCTCGCACGGACCCTCCCGCGCCTCGGTTCTCGAGCTCGAACTCGTCACCGCAGACGGCGTGATCCGCCGCGTCCGAGCAGGCGACGACCTGTTCGAATCGGTCCTCGCCGGCGCCGATATCGCCGTGATCACCGCCCTCACGCTGCGCCTGCACGCCATCGGTGATGTGGTCGCCGGCGCCCTGTTCTGGCCGGTCGAATCGACCCGCGACATCTTCCACGCCTGGACGGCATGGATCGCGACCGCACCGAAGACGGTGACCTCCGTGGCACGGGTCCTCCGCTTCCCCGACGCACCCGAGGTGCCACCGATGTTCGCCGGACGGACTTTCGCGATCATCGAGGCCGTGATGCAAGCCGACGCGGCGACGGCACACGACCTGCTCGCTCCGCTGCGTGAATTATCGCCTCTCATCGACACTTTCGACGTGGTCGCGCCGTCGGCGCTCGCCGGACTGCATATGGATCCGCCGACTCCCGTCCCGGCCCTCGGCTGCAGCGCGCTCGTCTGCACACTTCCCGCAGACGTGGTGGACGCCGTCGTCACCGCGGTCACCGACGGCCCCGCCGACACTCTCACCTCGGTCGAACTGCGCCACCTCGGCGGCGCCCTCGACCGCACCGAGGCGAGCCCCACCCTCGGATCCGCAGCACTGTTGTTCGCTGTCGCCGTGGTCCCCGCCCCGGCTGCGGCCGAAGCGGCCGCGACCGGCTTCCGAGCATTGACGGCCGCCGTCGCCCCCGCGCGCCTCGACCGTGACATCAGCAGTTTCACCGAAAGCGCAGCGGCGCCGGAACGCCTGTTCGGCGCCGACCTGCCGCGGCTGGTCGCCGCGAAGGATCGCTGGGATCCGGCGGACCTGATCCACGCCAACCATTCCGTGCGAAATCAGTTCGGGGACTGAGATACTGGCGTCAGAGGTTCCGCCGGCCCGGCTGCCGGAGGGGTGCAGCCGGGAAGCGGGCAGACGGCTAGGTGTTGCCGGGCTCGTCGAGCGGATAGGTGAACGCCGGAACGCCGTGCGGCATCGCACGGGCGAATATCACCGGCTCGTTTCCGCCGATCCGGACCGTGAGCCGGAACCCGTTGCGATCGTCGGAGTTGTTCTGGGGTTCGAAAGCGACCCAGGCGAATCCGGCGTCGGCCCGCGAGGCCGCGGCCAGCCGGTCCAGCTCGGCGGTCACCGCCTGCCATTCGTCCTTGCGCACGTATTGGCGCATCACCGAATGCCAGACGACGGTCAGCGTGCCGGGCTCCACTTCGATGCCGGCGAGAAAGTCGCGGGCGCCGGTCACGGCGATATCGACGGGGATCTTCTCCGCCAGTCGCAACGCTCCGTCGAGGCGGGCCGCACGGGCCTGCTGGTCCGGCCACACATACGCGCGCAACGCGAGTGCGTCGCGCGGCGACAAGGGATCCAGCGGCGTCGGATCGCATCCGCGCCGCTCGACGACCTCGAGCCGCGGATGGCGTCGCACGGCGCCGGCCAGCCACTGCGGGACCGGTCCTCGCCACGCGTCCGCGATCGTGACCGGTGAATCCTCCGGCCCCCAGCCGATATCGCCGCTGTCCCAACGGAAGTGGTCGGCGCGCAGGTTGAGGCCGCCGCTGGCGCCCAATTCGAACAACCGGATCGGCAGCGGAGTCGCATCGACCGCCGCGAGCAACCCGGCCAGCAAAGGAACGGCCCGGCCGACCTCGTTGGTCTGCGGCGGACGAGTCAGCCAGTCCCGAATCCACTCGGCCCGCTCCGCCACGACCTGCCGGAACGGCGCCCACGCGCCGGCGGGATCGTGGGCCCGCACCGACGCACCCGAACTGGGATAGAAGGGCGCGAGATCGGCTGCGGCGCCGGACAATACCAGTGCGTGCACGCCGGCCAGCAAGCGCAGCGGCACCGCGGAATCGAAGTCGATGGTCTCGTAGCCCTCCAGAACCGCGGCGCAGGGTCCACGATCGCCAATATCGCGCGCGATATCGCGCAGCAGCGAGCCGTACAGGGGTGAACCGAGCTTGTCGCAAGCCTTGGCCTGCAGCTCGAATTGCGATACCAGGTGCATGAGTGAACTGTGCGCCCCTGCACCACCGTAATCAATATTGATTATGGTCAACCCATGGAGTGGATAGACACCGCCGACGCCACCGAACGGCTCGGGGTGAAGCCCGCGACCCTCTACGCCTACGTCAGCCGTGGCGTGCTGAAACGCCGCTACGATCCGGTCCGGCGGCGCAGCCTGTTCGATCCGGCCGAGATCGAGGAACTGGCCCGGCGAGGCAAACCGCGCCGCAAGCCTGCGCCGACCGAGATCGACATCGCCTCCCTCATCACCACCCTGGGCGTAGACCGGCCGTATTTCCGCGGTCGCGACGCCGTCGACCTGGCCGCCTCGCACACCTTCGAGGCCGTCGCCGAATGGTTGTGGGACGGCGACCTCACCGACAGCGGGCCCTGGGAATTCTCCGACAAGGCGGTGGCGGCAGCCCGCGCCACCCAGGCCGGCCTGCCCGAGGGCCTGCTGCCGATCGACCGGCTGCAACTCATCGTCACCACCTTGGCCGTCGGCGACCCCCTGCGCTTCCACCGCGACCGCGCGACGGTCGTCACCATCGCGCGCGCCATGATCGCCGGCCTGATCGAGGCCCTTCCCCAGCTGTCCATCCCGGTCGGACGATCCGCCGCCGCGATGCTGTGGTCACGACTGTCCGCCACCGCGCCTGCCGGCGACGGCCGACTGCACATACTTTGCGCCGCAATGGTTCTGCTGGCCGATCACGAGCTGGCGTCCTCCACGTTCGCGGCCCGTATCGCGGCCTCGGCGCATGCCGACCCCTACGCCGTGGTCGGCTGCGGCCTGGGAGTTCTCGGCGGTCCGATGCACGGCGGCGCCTCGCTGGCGGTGGAGCGGATGCTCGCCGAGATCACCGATCCCGGCGCCGTACCCAAGGCGCTGGACGAGCGTCTGCGCCGCGGTGAACGCATTCCCGGCGCCGGCCACGCGGTCTACCGATCCGGCGACGCGCGCGGCACCTACCTGGTGGATGCGATCCGCACGATCGCACCGGATCACCCGGCTCTCCTTGTGGCCGAGGCGATTTCGGCGGAACTGCGGCACCGTCGCTTGCCCGCGATCAACAGCGATTTCGGACTCGGCGTTCTCGCCACGGTGTTCGACATGATTCCCGGCGCGGGCGAAATCGTCTTCGCCGTCGCGCGAACGGCCGGCTGGCTGGCCCACGCGATGGAAGAGTACGAATCCGGGACGCTCATCCGCCCCCGCGCCGTCCCGCGACACCGATGACATCACGAACCGGGGATCGGACAGCCGTAACCGCTAAGATTCGATGACACCCCGAAGCGGCGCAAGACATACAGGGAGGGCAGCGATGCGAGAGGTCTTGGTCGCCGAGGTCCGGTCGGATTCACAGCCTCGGCGCAATCAGAAGGCGCGATCGAGTGACAACTTCTCGTTCGCGACCGTGCCGCCGGAAGCGGAAGAACTGCTCTGGCGGACAGGCCCCGGCACCGAAGTGATCAAGTTCAGTGTGATGGTCGACGTCCGAGCCAACTACGACCAGCGCGTACTCTCCAACATCGTCTCCGGCGGCAGAACCCGCATGCCGATGGAGCGGAAGTCGTTGTCTCGCCGCGGTTTCTACATCGCCGATCCTTACGGGGCGACGCAGGAATTCCTCGTGCAGGTGTATGCTCTGATCCCCGACTGAGTCGTCGACGCCGTCACCCCTGTTCCGCTAATCTCGGCAACCGTGCCGACCTCCTTTCCCCCGATCGACCCGTACGCCGACGGCCTGCTCGAGGTCGGTCAGGGAAATCAGGTGTACTGGTGCACCAGCGGCAACCCCACGGGGCGGCCGGTGCTGGTGGTGCACGGCGGGCCGGGCAGCGGCAGCACTCCGGGACCACGAAAGTCGTTCGACCCGAACGTCTTCCGGATCGTCCAGTTCGATCAGCGGGGGTGCGGCCGAAGCCTTCCGAGCGCCGCCGACCCGGACACCGACATGGCCGTGAACACCACCGAGCACCTGATCGCGGATATGGAGCGGCTGCGCACCCATCTCGGCATCGACCGCTGGCTGATGTACGGCGGCTCCTGGGGTTCGACGCTCATCCTCGCCTACGCCGAGCGGTATCCGGAGCGGGTCACAGGAATCGTGCTGGTCGGCGTCACCACGACCCGCCGCCGCGAAATCGACTGGCTGTACCGGGGTGTCGCACCGCTGCTGCCCGCCGAATGGGAGCGATTCCGGGCCGGCCTGCCCGGCGACGGCGACCTGGTGGAGGGCTACCGGCAACTCCTGGAACACCCGGACCCGGCGGTGCGACACGAAGCCGCGATCGAGTGGTGCCGCTGGGAGGACGCGGTGATCGCACACGAATCACTCGGCCGCCCAGGGCAATACAGCGCCAAGCAGGAGACCGCGATGCTCACCTTCGTCCGCATCTGCACGCACTACTTCGCGCACGCGGCGTGGCTCGACGAAGGTGTGCTGCTCCGCGAGGCGGGGCGATTGGCGGGGATCCCCGGCGACCTGATCCACGGCCGCCTCGACCTCAGCGCGCCGCTCGAAACCGCCTGGGAACTCGCGAAGGTCTGGCCGGACGCTCGCCTGCACGTGATCGACGACTCCGGCCACACCGGTAGCCCCGCCATGAGGGACGCGATCGCCCGGGCCATCGCCCGCTTCGCGCAACCCGACGGCGGGTAGGTTCGCCTATCGCTCTCCGAGCCGCAGCGTTTGCCGCACTTTCTCGGCGCGCTGTACCTCCCTGCCGTACAGCAAGCCGTAGGTGAAAGCGTTCTCCCCCGCCAGATGCGCCTGGACGCCGAGGGTGCGTACCTCGGCGCGGGCGACGACCGAGTCCTGGTGGACGCCGAGGGATTTCTGCAACTTCTTCATGCGGCGGGCCAGCTTCTTCTTGCCGGTCGCCTCGGCCGCGTAGCGGGTACGTTTCGCCGCCTTCCGCACCTCGTGCAGACCGCGATCGGTACCGAGCCGGCCGATGTTGTCGAAGGCGCGGTCGACACGGCGGCTCGTCTTGCGCAGCGCTTTGGCCTCCGTGCGCTTCAGCGGCAGTCGGTGGCTGGTTTCGACGCAGTCCAGCAGCGCGAAATACCGTTCGCTGTTCAGTGCCTCGAGCACGTCGGCGCGGGCCGCCGACCGGCGCGGCACGAAAGACTCGGTCAGCCGCCGGCGTACCTCGCCGATCACCAGTTCCTCCGGTAACGCCCTGACTTCCGCGACGAGGTGGTCGTGCAGTACCTCGAGGTCCCGCATGTCTCCGAGCACCCCGGAGAGCCACTTCAGCTCGTTGCGCAGCTCTCGCGATCCCTTGAAGGCCTGCAGGATGCTGCGCAACCGGCGGCCCGCCACCCGCATCTGATGTATCGAGTCGGGGGCGCGGCGCCGGATCAGGACGTCCTGCTCGATCATCTTGTCCGCCTGCTCGCGCATATAACCCTGCACGCCCGGCTCGGGCGGGCGCCGCTCGGTACGGACACCGAGGACGCGCAGCGCCTTCGGCGGCGCATCCGATGGCTTGCCCAATCTCTTCTCGACGCTGTCGAACACATCCGGACCACCGCCGGCCAGCTCGACCTCGATCTCCTCCCACGACATCACCGAGGACGACTCACCGAGCGTCTGACCGGACACACTGTCCGCGACAACCTCGGCGGCGACTCGGCCCGCCTCGTCCAGCAGCCGCCATTTCCGCCGCTTCGTCCGGATATGCGCGACCGGCGCGAGCGGTTGGCCCCTGGTGATGCCCGTCAGCATGTCGGTCAGTTCCTCCGGCGCCGATTTGCCCCCGCGCCCCAGCGGGACCTGGATTTCCTCGCGGGTGTCCTCCCCCAGCGGCAATTTCAGATGCCACCCCGCGTCGTCCCCACCGGTCCGGCGCCGAAGCGTAATTCCCTTGTGCGCCAACCGCAGATCCGCGGTGTCATGGTAAACAGCGTCGAGCACCTGTTCGTCGGTCAGCGGGTCGAGAGTCATACCGGGCACATCATCGAGCGGCACCCCACCCGTGATCGGCAACTGGTACTTCCGTTCCCTTTCGTTCACGTGCGTGGCCATATGTTCCGGCTACCACGAATGAGCGATTTCAGTCGCGTTACAGCGAAGGTAACGAGTTATGCGTCCTCGTTGCCCTCGCGCAGGGAGCGGATCATGCTCCGCAGGATCCGCAACGCGGTCGCCCGCTCGCTCTCGGTCAGGCCGGCCAGCATTCTGTCTTCGACGGCCCGGACCGCCGCGCTCGCCGTCTCGAGGCTCCGTCGTCCGCGAGCCGTGAGCCGCGTGGGGAGCACCTTTCCGACCGGCGCCTCCGCGGGCCTGGTCACGTAGCCGTCTCGTTCCAGGGCTTGGAGCAGCACGTTCATCGACTGCCGTGTCACGAACGCACCCCGCGCCAGTTCCGAGTTCGACAAGCCGGGTCGTTGAGCCAGCAGCTCGAGGCAGGAGTAGTGGGTCACGCTCATCCCGAGCGGCCGCAATACCTCCTCCATGGCGACGCGAAGAACGCTCGAAGCCTCTTTCAACAGGTAGCCCAGTGACGTCTCGAGGTCGACGCCGGCACCGTCTTGACTCATGTCAGTATTCTGACATAGCCTTGCGTGTGTCAGGAAACTGACACAACCTAAGGAGCATCCTCATGTCCGTCACCGGCCCCGACTTCATCTCACTTCAAACCCGCGACCTCGCCGCTTCACAGGCGTTCTACGAGCACTACCTCGGCCTCGTCCGCTCACCGGCCGGCCCACCGCACGCCGTCGTCTTCGAGACGAAGCCGATCGCGTTCGCACTCCGCGACACCGTCCCCGGCACCGATCTCGCGGCCGCGGCCCAACCCGGCATCGGCACCGCGATCTGGCTCCACGCCACAGACGTCCAAACCATCCACGACGCTCTGGCCACCGACGGCTACCCCATCGTCTCCGCACCGATCGACGGCCCCTTCGGCCGAACCTTCACCTTCGCCGACCCCGACGGCTACCACATCACCCTCCACGACCGCGCTTGACAGGTTCGGTCGGCGAACGATCGCGGTTGCGCCGGGTTCCCGAGGCCCTCACCGACCTCGTCACGATCGGCCGGACCGAGAGCATCCGGCGTTATGCGGGAGATTTGTTCATGACCGTGAAGGCGAGATTGAGCAGACCCACCGGCACGAAAATGCCCGCCCACCATTTCAGTGATTTCAGGCATGCGCCTTTGAGCCAGGTTTCGCTGCGCCCGTAGACTCCCGCACTCGTTGCCGCCCAAGCCAATACGAATCCCAAGGTCGCCACATACTGGAGGACGGTCTGAGCGGTGTCGCGGAGCAATATCGCGATGATCGTGAAAACGATGGCGACGCAGAAGGCGATCGTCGCGAACTGGGTCGCTCGGACAACCTGGTTCAACCCTTTCGCGATATCGGTCCGCCGTTCCGTCGCGATCGGTTCGTAGGGTGTGCGGTCGGAGTCCGCATCGTCCGCGGGCGGCGCCGGATTTCTCAAGCGTGCCTCCTTCACCCGCCGCAGCACCGCCTCGACCTTGTCCGGCAGCAACCGCACCACAGCTAAAGGCGGTCTGGCGTAACCCCTCTCGTACAGCAAGGTGGCATTGGCCGGGCGCAGCCTCAGCGCTCCCACGCCGATCTCCGACCTGTCCACGATCTTGTTGCCCCTGGTGAGCGTCTGCCAGCGTTGCAGTTTCACCACCTCGTGCCCGTACCGATATGTGACACGGCGATTGTGGTGGCGACAGCGCATCCACTCGCCGGGCACCCAATTGCGGCACGGTCGCCCCTTGCTCGTGCGCGGATAAGCGCATTGAACCGGCCACACCGAACCACGCAGAAACCAGAGCAGCACAGACACGACAGCCACGTAGACCGGAAACAACCCGCCGATCCACAGCGGCCACGGTATCGGCGACACCGAGTCGAGTTGCCTGGAAATCCACTGCAAGGTCGATGGAAGCAGAGACAGATAGTCGTTCACCAGCCACCCCCGTCATTCACATGTTTTGTCACGCAACGACTTCGACGATTATTCCTCAGTCGGGTCGGCGTGGTGGGGCATTCGGGATCGGATCGGCGACGGAGGATGAGCGTCGACGTGCCGGCAGGTCAACCTGGAGTGCGTCACGCCAGAACTCAGCCCACTCATCACCACGGCCTGTCCCCCGGAGCGCGGTCACCCTGCGAGGGCGCGGCATCGGCAACAGGTGCGGCGCTGTCGGATTCCTGTTCACCGAACGTCGAGCGCCCCGCCTGCGTCTGCGGCAGAGTGGTTTCCAGGTCGAAGCACCGATCGGAAGGGCACCGATGACAACTCCGTCGCTCACCTCCGAGTATGCGAACCTGGATGCTCTTCGGATCCGCATCCGGACGCACCGGCTCTATTCCGAGGTCGGTGACGACGTGAACGCCTCGGTGTTCGATGCATTGCGACTCGCGGGATCCGAGAATCTGATCGATATCGGTTGCGGTACAGGAGAATTCATTACCCTCCTGGCCGAGCGCGGCCATGCCGGGCGATTGTGCGGTCTCGATGCCTCACCGTCGGCCGCGGCTGCGGCGGCCCGGGTGCCGGGCGGGGCCGGTGTCCGCGCGACAGCACAGCAGATACCGGCTCCCGACGGAGCGTGGGATTGCCTGACGGCCAGGCATATGCTCTACCACCTCGACGACCCGGTCGCCGCTCTCCGGGAGTTCCGACGAGTAGTCGGTCCCGGCGGCACGGTATGTGTCGTCGTCAACCATGCCAGAGCGTGCGCACGTACCCGCGACCTCGTCACGGCCGTCGCCGGCCGCTACGGGTTCCGAGAGCCGCCGGACATGATGAACCACACCGTCAACTCCGACACCGTGCCCGCCATGATGCGGGATGTCTTCGGCAACGCCGAAGTCCGATCGTCCGACAACGCACTGGTCATCCAGGAACCCGAACCCGCGATTCGGTTCGCGGAATCGCTGTTCGCGTTCTCGGGCGTCACACCGGCCGCGCCCGAATACTCCGAGATCCGTGCCGAGGTGGAATCCGAATTGCGCGGCTGGTTCGCAGCCAACCCGGGCCGGCCGTGGCGAGATCCGAAGGGGTACACGATAACCACGTCGATCCGTGCGTAAGCGGGTTCAGGCTATGGGCGCCCCGGCTCCGTCAGCTCCATCGGCCCCGCCACCCGTATGGCGGTCGTGAGGTAGCCGCCGTGGGTGCCGTTCCGTCTTGTCATCGCCGCGCTTCTCGATCGGCGGGGCGATGACTATGGTGCTGTTCCGGCCTTCGTCGTCTGGGCTATTCCGCCGCTCGCCGGTCCGGGACGGCCAGTCGAGCAACGGACCCGCTCATCCTTCGGTGATTCGACCGCCGACATGGACGGTGTGGCCGTAACCGCCTTCGGGCTGCTGGGCCAGGAGCGGCGGAACCTGGCGAGAAACCGCCGCCACCGGCTCGGAACGGGTGGTGACGTCGTGTGCTTCCTTGTCTCGCCACAGCTGCGTCAGCCAGATCGTGTCCGGGTCGTCGAATGCGATGTTGATGCTGTAGTGGAGCAGGCCGCTGTCGTCTCCGCCGGCGCGAAATCCGGCGAGGAGCACAGCGATCAGTTCGTCACGCCGCCCGGGCAGGGCCTTCATTCGCCCGTAGACGCTGAACATGTTCCCACTGGACATACATATCGCCTTTCACCTGGCCACCCCGCGTCGAGGCTACTCCGCAGCGGCAATCGGCACCTTTCACCAATCCACCGCTACAGCGGTTGGTTTCGCGACGCAGCATGGGCAGAGCTACGTCCGGAGCTCTTCGAGCCACGCCGCCGATCCTCCCGCGATTCATCGCTCGACGACGCCTTGCTTTCGCCGGAAAACCCCGAGCGCGGCACTCCGGATGCCCTGAACCGGCGCCAGGAACTGCTCGACCATCCACGACGATGGCGGCGAGCCGGACGTCACCCACACCGGCGACCAGCGACGGCTCCATCGTGCGCGTCATGGCCCACATTCAGAGTTTGACGACGATCTTGCCGGTGTGGGTGCTGGATTCCATCAGACGGTGGGCGTCGCGGATGCTGTCGAGACCGTCGAAGACCGCGCCCACGTGCGGCCGGAAAACACCATCGCGGATGCCGGAGGCGATCCAGTGGTTGATCCGGCGGCGACCGTCGGCGGTGACCGACAGCTCCATGTTCGCGTACCCGAGAATTCGCAGCGGCCAGTTCATGGGCATCGCCATCGGGCGCTGGTCGAGCCAGCCGTAGACGACGACGGTGCCGTTATGCGCTGCGGCAGTGCTCAATTCGGCCAGGCCCGGCCCGCCGACGGCGTCGAAGATCACCTGCGCGCCGACGCCGTCGGTAATGCGGCGGGTCTCGGCCACGACGTCGGTATCGCCCGAGGCGATGACGTGCGCCGCCCCGTTGTCGAGGAGGTACCGGCTCTTCTCGCCGGTGCGGGTAACCGCGATGGGGATGGCGCCGATGCGGGCAGCGGTTTGCAGCGCGGCGATACCGACACCGCTCGACGCCGCGGTGATCAGTACATGGTCACCGGGACGCAGCCCACCGGTTTCGATCAGTCCACCGTATGCGGTGGAGTAGGTCAGCCAGGTGGCCGCGCCGGTGACCGCGTCGAGGCCTTCCGGGCGCGGGACCACGGACTCCACCGGCAGCACGACCCGCTCGGCGTAGACCCCCGCCGAGCTCATCTCGATGTTCGGGCCAGTCGAAACCTTGTCCCCCACAGCGAATTCGGTGACGTCGGCGCCCACCGCCTCGATCACCCCGGAGGATTCGTAGCCGAGCCGGGATCCCGGAAGCGTCGGCAGGTAGTAGTAGGTGCCGGCCCGGAACAAGGCCTCCGCCCGGTTGAGTCCGAGCGCTTCGATGCGGATGAGTACCTCCCTCGGTCCAGGGGCGGGCAGGTCGAGATTCTCGATGGTCAATACCTCGGGGTCACCGAGTTCGTGGAAGACGACGGTGCGTGCGGTAATCGCGTCGGTTGTCATGCCATCGACGGTATGTACCGCCGGGAAGATGATCTATGCGTGAAAGTCTTGCGCAAATGTCCGTTCGTCTCGCTGCCCCGTTCGCGGCTACCATGCGGATATGGGCTTGGACGTACTCAGCGATGCCGTCGCGACGATGCGAACCGGCCGTCCGCACTCCTCGCGCCAGCACAAGTCGGCTCCGTGGGGGATGCGCTTCCCCGCCTCCGACGGCACGGGATTCCATGTCGTGTTGCAGGGTTCGGCATGGTTGATCGTCGAGAATCGCGAACCCACTCCGCTCGGCCCCGGCGATATCGTCTTCCTGCCGCACGGCCGCGGCCACGCCTTGGCCAGCGATCCGTCCGTACCGTTGCGCGTGGTGAACCCGCTGCCCGACGGATCGTGGCCACCACCCGCGACCGAACACCACGAACCCGAGGCGCCCCGTACGTTATTGCTCTGCGGCGCATACCAACTCGACCGTCGACGCGCTCACCCCCTGCTGACCGACCTCCCCGACGTCGTCCATCTGCGCCCACGAGTCGGCGCGCACCGCTCCCTGCGCGCGGCGGTCGAACTACTCGGCACCGAACTCGAGGAGTCCCAGCCCGGTTCGGACGCGATCATCACGTCCCTGCTCGACACCCTGCTGCTCTATATCCTGCGCGCCTGGTGGTTGGACACCGAGGACGACGGGACCCCGCGTAACGGCTGGGCCGCCGCATTGGCCGATCGCCCCGTCGCCAGCGCCCTGCGCGCCATCCATACCAGCCCCGAAAAGCCCTGGACCGTAGAGGAACTAGGCGCCCTCGGCGGGCTGTCACGCGCCGCCTTCTCCCGCCGCTTCACCGCCACGGTCGGCCGTTCCCCCCTCGCGTATCTCACCTGGTGGCGCATGACTCTCGCCGGCCGCTTGCTCCGCTCCGACGACACCCCGTTGCACACTGTGGCCCAGCGAGTCGGCTACACCTCCGAATTCGCCTTCGCCAAGGCATTCAAACGCGAGTACAGCACTCCCCCGGGACGTTATCGCGCTGCGTCACATCATCTTCCGCGCTGAAAGCCGCACCTTTCACACGTATCGCTAGTCGAAGCTGTCGTCCTCGGGAAGTTGCTGCGCTGCGGAGCGGCGCCGAACGAGCTTTGCGATCGTTCCGGCGACAGCCGCTCCGACCGCACCGCCGACCACCGCACCTAACAGACTCTGCGGCAACGAATCCGATGGCAGGGTGCGCCACAGGAAGACGATCACCCACGCGGCGATCAGCGGATACGTCGTGGCATACGCGATCCGTTTGCGCCGCGGCGGGAAGCCCTTCAGCACGGTCTGCATATCGATGCCGCGCCGCGCGCAATAGCGCAGAAGCAGAAGCGATGTGAGGCTGGGCAGCACGAAGATCAGCAGCGATACCCACTTGGCATCCAACGCTGCGGCGACGATGGCGATGGCGTAGCAGCCGTAGATCGTGGCGCACAGCGCGATGGTCGAGCCTCGGTAGAACTCTTCGCGGGCACGCTCGTCACCCCACGCCGGTTCGTCGGGCGCTAGGAAGATGTCTTCGAATGCAGTGGTTTTGGCCATGTCCCCTCCAGATCCTCGGTCCAGAAAATGTCTTCCACCGTCGTTCCCAGCGCACGGGCGATCCGCAGCGCGAGATAAACACTCGGCGCGTAGTCGCCTTGTTCGATCGAGATCACGGTCTGCCGGCTGACGCCGACGGTCGTCGCCAATTGCGCCTGGGTCATCCGGCACTCGCGCCGTCGCTTGCGTACCGAATGCTCCTGCTGATCGCCGACCACGAAACAAATGTTAAGGATGTTTGACATCGGATGTCAAGGAAACTTGCCTTTTCGGTCTCGACCGTTCACGGTCCGCACGACCGCGACGCCGGCTCGGACACCGTCCGATTTGGTGGGACGCGGCCCGGTTGATCGATCCGCTCTACGACCCGGATCTGGAATTGGCCCAGCCCGCGCTGCGGATCGCTTAGGCAGCGCCCGACCACGGCCCTCGGTTGCACGCGGACAGCGGTAAGCGGTCGAGTCGGGGACGCCGCCGATCCGGCCGCCTCAAGCGAGCGACTGATCCAATGGCGTCGCGCGGACGAAGTCGACTACCACTGCAGCGAGTTCTTCGCCCTTGTCCTCCTGGAGGAAATGCCCGGCCGAGGTGATGGTCACCGGTGAATGCGCCGCGGCGCCAGGGATTTTCGACGACAGCACCTTGTCCCCACCGCGCGTGATCGGATCCGAGTCCGAGAAGGCACACAGGAACGGCCGCTCGAACGTCTCCAGGACCGCCCACGCGGCCCGGTTCGCGGGGGCGGCAGGATCCTCCGGACTGGTCGGAACCAGGAGCGGGAACTGGCGCGCGCCCTGCTTGTAGGTGTCGTCGGGGAAGGGGGCGTCGTAGGCGGCGATCACCTCGGGAGAGAGATCGGTCAGGCACGCGCCGTTGACGATCTTCCCCGCTCGGAAGTCGGGTGTGTCCTGGCTGAAGCGCTGCCAGGCGAGGAACGCGTCGCCGGGATGGCGATCACCGGTCGGCAGGAATGTATTCGCGGCAACCACGCGAGCGAACCGATCGGGATGCTCACCGACCAGACGTAGCCCGATCAATCCACCCCAGTCCTGGCATACGAGCGTGATTCGGTCGAGGCCGATGGCTTCGATCGCCGCCCAGGTCCAGTCGACGTGTGCTTGATAGGTGTAGTCCGCACGGTCCGCCGGCTTGTCGCTGCGGCCGAAGCCGACGAGGTCGATCGCGATCGCGCGCAGCCCGGCCGCCACCAGCACGGGGATCATCCGCCGATACAGGTACGACCACGACGGTTCGCCGTGCAGCAGCAGCACGACCTCACCGTCGGGCGGGCCCTCGTCCAGGTAGTGCATCCGCAGCGTGGTCCCGTCACCCGCGGGCACCTCGACGTAATGCGGTTCGAACGGAAAGTCGGGCAGCCCCGTGAAGCGTTCGTCGGGCGTTCTCAATATCCGCATGGCCCAATCCCTTTCGTCGAAACTAGCCGCCGTTGCTGTACACCCGAGTCGGTTCCACCAGGACCGCCGCACGGCGCTCCGCCGCCATCACGCGGTCGTACTCGTCCCAGTCGTCGTGCTCACCGCCGGCGGCCGTGAACACATCACGCAGAAGCCGTCGCAATCCCTCGGCGTCGATCCACGGCTGCGGATCGTCGGGACCCACGATCTGAGCGCGCCCCTCCACTGTCGCCCATGCCCAGCCCTGCCGGAACGTGGCGCTCACCTGCGGGCGAGCGCGAAGATTCGCGAGCTTGACCTTGCCGTAGGTAACGAAACCCAGAACCGGCTCACCCGTCGAAGGATGAGCCAGCAGCCCGACATTGACCAGCGTGGATTGGATGGTCTCGTCGGATCTGAGAGTGGAGACGACGGCGAGCCCCTTCTCGGCGCGACCGAGCTCCACCGCCTGTTCCAGTGTGGTCATCGCATCTCCCGTGGTTGGGTGCTCCGATCCTCGCACGGCCCATTGTGCGCCCGCTGAGTAGCACGAATGGTGGCGACTTCACGAAGTTGGGCTGCAACTCGCCTCGCGCGATGTCGGCTCGGCGTCTGGGCCGAAGTTTTCGTGCAAACCTCGACGAGAATGTGAGAAAACTGCAAATTCTGGCGAGGTTTGCACGATCAGTACACATCCCCGCACGCCGATCGATGCTCGATGCTGTGGATTAAGGGCACGACCACTTCTTCGTGCGCGGCACGGCCTCGCTGACGTAGCGCGGTGCCGCGGGGTGTGACGGGGTGAAGCGCGGTGCCGCGGGTGTAGCGCGGTGCCGCACGGTCTGGCGCGGTGCCGCACGGTCTGGCGCGGTGACGCGGGGCGTGACGCGGTGGCGCCGCGTCTGGCGGTGACGGGCGCGTGGCGCGGTGCCACCAGCTGCGCGGGCGATGCTGCGGGCGCCTGATGCAGTGCCGCCAGGCGCGATGCTGTGGGTGCGTAACGCGGTCACGCGAGGGTCGGGCGCGAAGAGAGATGGGCGGGGCGTTCGAATCGAGCCGGCCTAGCGTCCCGCTGCCGGCTCCTCGATTGGCACATCCTGCGCCTGGTGCGAACCTCCGCTGCGCAACGGCACACCGACGTCATGCAGGTGCCTCAGCGCCTCGCGGTACGAGGCGACCAGCCCGGTCTCGTGATACGGCACGCCGATCTCGGCACAATAATCGCGGACGATCACTTGGGCATGCCGCAGATTCGGAGTCGGCATGCTGGGGAACAAGTGGTGCTCGATCTGATAGTTCAGCCCACCGAGAGCGATATCGGTCAGCACGCCGCCGCGCACATTGCGCGAGGTCAACACCTGCCGGCGCAAGTAGTCGGGCCGGTCGTCTCCCGTGAAGGTCGGCATACCCTTGTGATTCGGCGCGAAGATGCACCCCATGTAGAGCCCGAACAACGCTTGGTGCACGACGAAAAACGCAAAAGCCTTGTCGGCAGGCAGAATTGCGAACAGCGCTCCCAGATAGCCTACGAAATGCCCGAACAGCAGCACGCCCTCCACTACACGGTGCTTGACCGCCCGGCTTCGGAGCGCACGCACCCCGGCCACATGCAAATTCAGCCCCTCCAACATCAGCAGCGGGAAGAACAGGAACGCCTGCGCCCGCCCGATCAGCCGAGGCAACCCACGGCTGGCCCGCGCCTGCCGCTGCGACCACACCAGAATGTCCGGCGCGACATCAGGATCCAGCTCCTCGTGATTCGGATTGGCGTGATGCCGCGTGTGCTTGTGCTGCCACCACCCGTACGCCAGTCCGATCCCGGCATTACCGACGGCCCGACCCATGATCTCGGTCGGTCGCCGAAGCCGAAACACCTGACGGTGGGCGACGTCATGCATGACGAGCGCGACCTGAGCGAAGGTCACGGCCATGAACGCCGCGACCAGAAGCGTCCACCACGAGTCGCCGACGAGCACGAGGGCCACCCAGCCGGCTACGAACGCAATCCCGACGAGGCCGAGCCGGATGGCGTAGTAGACGGGACGCCGATTCATCAAACCCGCGTCGGAGATTCGACGTAACAGGCGGGCGTAATCACCGTCGGTACGCCGCGATGATCTCGGGGAGGGCAGTGGGACCAAAGCCGGTGTCGTCATGGTTCTTCCTGGGAGCTGAGACGCGGACGACACCTCGCCCGCTCTGAATCCCGGCCGATGTCGACCGGGATCCGGTGCATCGCGCGGTAGGGCGGGGTGACGTGTCGATACACCGAAGCTATTGGCTGACTTCTCGTTTCAACTCACCCCCAGGTATGGCATGGCATCGGACTGTGGGGTGATATCGAGCGTCACCGCAGGCAGGCATTCCAGCTGAAGCCTCGAACCGAGCGACCGGTCGACTTACCGGCGCGCGCAACGACCCACACACGAAGGCGGCACAGCATTGGGTAAACGAGTTCGACCACCACCGCTCGAATCCACGGCGAGTGCGCGAGCGCCACCTCCGCAGTCATCGAATACCTTGTGCGGCCATTTGCGGACACCGCCGCCGACCTGGCCCACAACGAGCCATCGCCCGATCGGCGCTGGGACCCCCGCAACGCGGCGAGTGGCGGCGGAAGTGGGGTACGACCGCGTATGTCTCGCTGCACAGCGTCCGGCACGTCGCTGCTCGTCGGAGAGCGCGTCACCGGGGCGAGCCAGGCGGGCCTCAGGAAACCGTTATCACCGTTGGTAGCTGGCGATGACGCCCCAGAACAAAGGGCGGTCGATGATGCTGAAGTCCCACGAGGCTGTCCGTGCGGGTGCCGCCGTGGGGCATGCCGACAGCCGAATCATTCACGGCAGCTTCGACAGGCCGGTGCTCCCGACCCAGGGCAGTTGGGGCGGGAGCAGATACCCAGTCCCGCGTGCACCGTGGCGAGGGCAGTGAAACCGGATCGTGCGGGCGGGTAACCGCTCATCTCGGCGATATGCATTGAGAAATCACGAAATTGCCTGCGGATATCCCTGCCGATCAGTCGAGCACCGCGGTCGCCTCGACCTCCACCCGCACATCCGGCTCGAAAAGGTAGTCGACACCGATCAGCGACGCCGGCGGCATCGGAATCGGCAGTCCGATCTCCGCGGCGACCGCCTCCACGCCGGCCATGAAGTCGTCGATCTGCTCCGGGCTCCACCTGGTGACGTAGAACGTCAGGCGCAGCACATCCGCGAAAGACGCACCCGCACCGGCCAATCCGCGAGCAGTGTTGCGCAGCGCCTGGGCGACCTGGCCGGCGAGATCGCCCGGCACAACCGGAGTGCCGTCCGCGAAATGTGCGACCTGCCCGCTGACGTGCACCTGCCGCGATCCGGTGCCTACAGCCACGTGATGGTAGGGGGTCGGCTGCAACATTCCCTCGGGCGTGAAGTGCTTGACAGTCATGCTCTGGACCTTTCGTTTTCGAAGTATCGCTAAGATACTTAGTTGACGAAGGACACTTCAACGAAACCAGGTTTCAGCATGGATACCGACGGTGAAATCCGCATCGAGACAGCGCACCGTGACCTACTCGATCAAGTGCTCGACAAGTGGTCGCTCAGCGTCCTCAACGAACTCTGCGAACGCCCGTGCCGCTTCAACGAACTACGCCGCGCCATTCCCGCGGTCACCCAGAAGTCGCTCACCGCGACCTTGCGCAGACTCGAGCGCAACGGCGTGATCGAACGCGTAGTCGTCACCACCCGCCCGGTCGCGATCGAGTACCGAATCACTCCCCTCGGCAAAACCCTGCGCCACCCGGTCGACGTACTGCTGGCGTGGGCAGCCGACCATATGCCGGCCATCGAATCCGCCCGCGAGAGTTACGACGCGCGCGAGGAGGACACGGTCCTGGGTTCATGACACCCACCGCCGTCGGCCATCGCGGCAAGATCTGGGAGAGCATTCGGAGCCAGCCGAATCCACTCGGCGGCAGACGATCGATGCGAACGTTCGCGAACCGCGGAAGACTCGTCGAGACCGTCGGCGTTCAGGTCTGCCGCCCTAGGCGGAGAGCGCGCCGGTGGAAGTCGACCGGAACCGACCGCGGGCATCGTCCGTCCAACAGATCAGAAGTGTTCAACCCCGCACGCAAGGAGCGCGATGACCGACTTCCAAGTCGTACCCGACGATGTGGACAAGTTCAGCGGCGCGATGCGTGATCTCGCGGGCCAAGCCGGCGCAGCAGGCAGCCACGCGACGAAGTGGTTCAACCTCTCGGATGCCCACACCGGCATATTCGTCGAGGTCAAGGGGATCGTCGAGCATATCCGGCAAAATCTCGAGGACAACTACAAGCACCTCCAGACGCTGACCGACGGCTCGGCGACCGAACTCGCCAAAGCCGCTCAGCTCTACCGAACGACCGACTACGAGCACGCTCGGCAGCTCGACGAGACATATCCGGGGAATGCGCGATGACCCGTCCCGAAGAGAAGCTCGTCGACCCTCAGGCCGAGGACCCGATGCCGGGCCTGGTGTCGTTCATCGCCGGGGGAAATTTCGTCTCCCCCGCCTACTACATCTCGACCACGATCAAAACCCTCGTCGGCTTCGACGTTTACGGCTGGGCAGGAGAGAAGGTCAACGGCGACTGGGAGGCGGTCGCGAAGGCCGCCGGAGCCGCGGGCAACCTGAGCCGCTTCAATTCGGCGTACGCGGAGTCGATCAACACTCAGTGGCAACAGACCGCCGGCGCCACCTGGCACGGTCACGCCGCCGACAGCTCTCAGACCTATTTCACACATCTCGCTGCCTGCGTCGAGTTCCAAGTTCGCCCGCTCGAAGAGATCGAACGGCAGCTGACGAATATCAGCACCGGCATGCGGGAACTGGGCCGCCGAGTCGGGGACTTTCTACAGGACATCTCCGATTTGGCCCTGCTCTGGCTCGCGTCGCAAGCGGCGGAGGCGGTGCTCGCTTCCAGTCTGGTCGGCGCTCCCGCCGCAGCCGCCCAAGCCGCGGTGTCCGCCGCCTACCTGGTCCAAATCGTGGCGAAGGTGGGCGAACTCATCAAACTCATCACCACCGCGTACAAGGCGATATACGGGATGATCGGGTTGCTGAACGCACTATCGAGCCAGACGACTCCGGAAAACCTTCCCGCACTGCCGAATTCGACCTACGTCCACCCGGGGGTTTGATCGAATGGAAGATCGCTCCGAAGTCAGCTTCGACGTGGCACACGGCGACATCGCGGTGTCCCGCCAACTGCGCCGTTCCCTGGAAACGATCAAGTCCGCCGTAACCGACCCCGATCTGCGAAAGCAACTCGACGATGTACTGAACGGCCGCCGCAGCATGCGGGACTTCGGTACGTCCGACGCGTTCGCGGGAATCATGGACTCCGTACCCGCCGGCCAGCTGAACCGCGCCCTGACGATGCCGGAAGACCAGCGTCAGGCTCTGGCCCAGGCAGGCGAACAAGAACTCGAACGTCTGCGAGGGGAGCAGCACGAGTCCGCGCCCGCTCCGCCTCCGGGCAATGTGCCGCCGACTCCCTCGACGCCCGCGAAAGATTCTGGCAGCCCGGTGATCCCACAGACGAGAAAACCGAATCGCGAGCAGCTGTATACCCCCGATGAACCGGACGAGGACGATCTCTACTTCCAACAGCGACGCAACCGAGGATGGCTGGAGTGAACCCCCGCTCGGGCGCGCAAACCGATGTGGCAGTGTGGATTCGCCTCCGAAAAGACTTCGCCGAAGACCCGGATTTCGATCCGCAGGAAACCTTCGTCCTGCAACTGGCCGACGAGCTACCCGACGTATGCACCCGCCACGGCAAGACGGCGATCGAACAGCGCAACAAGGACTTCGACTTCCGCCCGAAGACTGTCCGGCGTTCGACGGAACAACAATGGATACAGCGAACCCCTTCGTACGAAGTCCGATTCCTGCTGCGAGGCTTCTACCGCGTCGCCACATTCAGATGGCTCGAGGTCAACCCACCGTCCACCGTCCTCGAGGGGACGTGGCCGATCTGCGCGAAATGCAAACGCACGAGCAGGTTTTGCCAATACACCGGACATGCGATCGTTCTTCTGGGCCTCGCCGCAATTCTCGTCATCCTCGCAGCGACCCAAACAACGACCTCCGACCACCTTCCCGTACCGCTTGTGCTGGCCGTCTTCCCAGGATGGGGGCTGTTCGGGTTGATCGCCGCATACCTGCTCTACCGCCGCTCCACGACGTTCGTGCTGTTCCGGCCCATTGCCGATCTCGAATCAGTACGGATCAGGGCACACCCGCGATTCGTAGCGGCGTTCGAATCTCGCGGGTCGGTGCCTGGGGAGGCATAGACCGTTCTGCCCCGCGAAATACGTCCCCAAGAGCAGATCCAGTACACATCAGGGCCTGCCCGTCCCGTTCGAGACCACCAGCGGCAAGCAGGGGCATCAGATGCTCATCGTCGGACACGACGGCCACCGGCTGGAGGTCTACAACCCTGGAGAAGCACCAGCTGGATCACGGTCGACCAATTCGTGAACGGACACGTGGGGGACATGCCGGGGCCCGACGGGAATCCGCAGGGTGTGCCACAGAACGTCGACGGCGTGCTGCTTCCCCGACCGTCATGAGCAGCCGAGGAGACACGGCGGCAGACTCGGCGACAGCATCGACGACGAAGCATCCTCGACGACAACGCTTTCCGCGCCGTCTCGCCGCCATTGTGGTTGTTCTGCTGTTCATCTTCGTCGTTGTCGTGCTCTCGGTTCGCTATCGGCACGTGCACTCGCCGAGCGGAACATCGCGACCACAACACCCGCACCCACGCAATGCCGCCTCGATCCCGGTGTCCTCGCGCAAACGCGCACAAACAATTTCGAACAACTCACAGATCAGAGCGCCGCCCACCTCCCCGAAGGCGGCGACCTCAGCCTGTCGTGCAACTGGGGACAAGTGCGCGGGGAAGACGGTATCGACCCGAGTCACTTGGAATTTCGTGTGCAGCGCTTCGACGTTCCACGGACCGGTGGCACGGCGCGGGTTGAGTCCAGCAGGATGGTGTACGACCGGACGCCAGCAAATGTCTGAGCGTGTCGTAGCCGGATAGAGGGTGGTCACCGCGTGATCCTTCAAAAG